>NZ_SPGT01000030.1:0-26734 GCF_005845155.1 Clostridium sp. BSD2780061688st1 H5
TTGAATACCTCCTTATTCTCTTGGTTTTATTATGAAATCCTTGAGAATAAGCTGTCAACTTTTTTTATACCACACCAAGGCTTGAAAAAGGCAAGAGAAACTGCGGAATAATTAACGCTGTTTTCGTAAGCCAAGCCAACTGAAAAAAGTGCGACACCTACACAGGCTATCGCACTTTTTAGGTTATTTTTTTATTCTCCACACAAATCATAAAGCTGTTCACATCGGTTTTGAATATCTAAGATTTCTGTTTCGGTTAAACTCCTGCGGTTATGAGTAAGTTGTTGCTCTAAAAAATCACGATAGCCATCAAGTAAGGCATCCCGTAAAAGCTCGGGGGCTTTGCAATGTTCCACACCAAACCATTGCTCATCTTTTTCATCCCAAATCATAACGGTGTATCCTCGCTTAGTGTTCACCACCTCCAAAACACTATCTTTATTTAGGTAATCGTTGAATACTTCTAAAACCTTTTCAAAGGTCATCATTTTATCAGCCCTTTCATATTTTAGGTGCTTATATGTAAGTAGTTTATATACTTATTACGACTATGATAATAAAAGTAAATCATCGTGTAAAGGATACGGATATTGTTTGCGAACAAAAGTGGCAAGCAATGCCGGTGTTAATACACTCGGCCCACAGAGGGAAAAATCCTGACGTGATTTCCCCCTCTGCTTTGCTTGTTGAGGGCAGCGCCCCCAAGCCCCTTTGAACGCAGAATTTCATTCTGCGGCTACGCGTCCGATGGACGCTTATGACCATGACCGGCTTACCGCTGGCCGTGGTCTTTTTCTTGTTCTTTTTTCTGTTCCTCATCCATTTTCAGCAGCCGATCCACATTGGCCTTTGCCGTCAAAAGTTCCCGCATTTCCTCACGGGAACGCCGGTACTCGGCGTAGGTTTTCTTCTTTTCCTCCAGCAGTTTGGCATACTCAGATTGCAGGTCTTTGACCTTGGGCAGCTTCTTCACTCCCATCTCATCAAAGGCATTTTTTGCCGCCTGATGGAGCAGAATTTCTTGCTCATGTTCCTCCCGAAATTTTCGGGAATAACCGGCCTTGCGATAGGCAACATAGGTCTCGCGGGTCTTGGCATAATTAACGATATGGGTACGCAGGACGGCGATCTCTGCCATGCGTTTCTCCGTCGCCTTAATCTGCGCTGACAGCTCATTGTGATGGGCGGTAGCCGCCACCGCTTTTTCTTCCAGCTCTGTATAGTCCAGTAGGTGATGTTCGGTAAGAAAATTCACGGTCTGCGCCATCTGTTTTAAGTTAAAAACCTTGGCCCAGCGTGCATATCCAGCACCTTTCCCGGCCTGCAATTTTGCCTGAATATCCACCAGCAAATTGACCTTGGGTGGCTCCGGCTGCACGGTGGATTTCTTGCGGGGCGTGTGCTGCTTTTCTCCAGCCAGCACCGCACGGATTTCTGTTTCGCTGTACCCGGCTCCCAGCTTGTCATCCATACGGGCTACATTCTTCCAGCCGGGAGCTTTAAGGCGGATTGCTTTCCCGCGCCGAGATACCTCGCAGCCCATCTCGGAAAGCAGTTGCAGAAGTGTGTCAAAGTCTGCTGGCTTTTGCTCCAGCGCCCGGTCAATCATCACCCGTAGCTGTTCCCGATGGGAGGGCTTGGCTTGTTCGCCCAGCCACTTGTTGTAGCTTTTTCCGTGGGGCTTGGGGTTCTCCACAATGGATAGTCCGTTCTCGATACAAATGGTGTCACTTAAACGTCGAACAGCTCTGGTGCTTCCCCAAAAGTTACGGAACTTCCGGTCACAATCCATATTGACCGCCGACCAGATGATGTGATTATGAATATGCGATTTGTCGATGTGGGTGCAGACCACAAAGGAATGATTGCCTTTGGTGAACCGCCTGGCAAATTCTATGCCCAGCCGGTTGGCTTCCTCCGGTGTGATCTCTCCGGGCCTGAACGACTGGCGCACATGGTAGGCGATCACATCATCTGTACCGCGCACTCGTCCGGTGGCGGCAATATACTGCCGCTTTGCCAACAGAAACTCTGCATCAGCAGTGCGGCTGTCACATCCATAGCTGGTAATCAATTTTCCGTTGTCGGTCTTTTGGGGATTTGCCACATAGTCAATAATATCGCTGATGGCACGGCTCTCAGTCCGACCCTTGCCGATATGCAGCGGCATGATGCGTGTGGTTGCCATAAGGGAGACCTCCTTTCCAAAAAAGAAACGGCCTGCATGGTGCAGACCGCTTTTGTTATTCTATTAAATCGTCCTCATCGAGAAAATCAAAATTGTCCTCGATGTCCTCTAACCGCTTCGGAGGAAACCTCATCTCGTATTGTTCTTTTGCCAGCGCACGAACTTCCCGGCGCTTATCTTTCATTCGGTTCTTCAGCCAGGAAATCTGCTCCTTTGATAATCTCCATGGGAGATTCAGCAAGCGGTTTATTGTCATTTGCTCCGCTTGCTTCTCCGGCGGCAAAGAAGCACAGGATTTACAGACGTGCGCCGCATGACCTTTGCCGGAAAATTTTTCATTAGCCTTATATTCTCCGCAGACTTTACAATAATGGCCGTGCTTCTTCATAGGCTCGATTCCTTTTCACTGAGAGCGTATAAACTGCGCACCGCCCCCATGATGATGTTCCACTCCAGATCTGCCGCATAGGAAAATTTTTTGCGGTACGATTCCCAAAGTTTCTGCATAACCGAGCTGTTCTCCACTTCCTCAAAAACTTCGGCAGCTTCTGCAAGATGTCGTTCTGTCCCGCGTTTGTGAGCAGTGGCCCGCAGCGCATCATGGAGAATCTGAGGGTCCAATGTATTCCCATGCAGCTGTTCCAGAATATAAATGTCATAGAAATCTCTCATGCGGGTGTTGGTGGTAGTTCTGGTAATGATCGTTTCCAGCTTTTCGGCCAGAACCGTTTCCAGATTGTACGCCCAAATATCAATGGAGCGATCTTCCAGCATCAGCTTGAAAGAGTAGCGGATCTCCCTGGGGGTAATGGCATCCCCTGTGGAAATGTCAATCTTCAAAGGCGTCACCACACCGTCAAAGGTTGTAGTCATATTTACGCGAATCCCCGGATATTCCGCCTCATCCATAATCTCCGAAATACTTTTCAGCTGGAATTTGACGCCATCATCAAGCGGGACACTCACAATAGCGGAAATCAAATTCTCTATGTCCTCCACATTGACATTGGCTCCTTTTACAGTAGCGTCCAAATCCATCGTGGAACGGGCATCCAGACCAACCATAGCCGCTACCAGCATACCGCCTTTCAGAATAAATTTGTCACGATATTCAGAAAGGGAGATACGCTCCAGAAAACGCTCCATCATGTAGTTCCGCATCAAGAGCTGGGCGTCCGCAGATTTTTTTCTGGAAAGATTGCGGATCAGATCCTTCAACTGCCTTGCTGTTTTTATCATAAAAGCACCTCCAAATACTGCCGCAGAATTTTTTCTATCCGGAACATACCGGCATACCGCATCAATGTCCGCAGGTCTTTGTCTTTTCTTCTGGCATACATCTTTAATGCCCCTTGAAAAGTCTGCATCTCCATGTTGTTCCTGCTGCGGAGCAGGTCGCAGATGGTGCGCTCCAGGTCATAGACAGGAACTGTATGCCCAAATGGTGTCTGAGCCGTTGTCAGGCCCACCCCATGCAGTTCCGCCTTAATGGTGAATACCTGTACGCCCTCTGCTTTCAGCTTGGAGGGATTATATCCGGTCTTGACTGTGACCGTATATTCCAGCGGCTCGCGGTCTGTCAGATCGTGAAAAAATAAAGCTGTCTCATGGGAAAACACTGCCTGTTCGACCCGCAGATGAAGTAAGTACATGGCATCGACCCAGGCATCCTTGGAAAGATAAATTCCATGCGCGACCCGCTCCAATTCCCGTGAGTGCACATAATCATAAAAAACAGGCTTAGAAATACCAGCAGATACTACTTGAGCTGTTCGCAGCATCCCATCCTGTGTTTCCAGCAGCTGATCCAGCTGTTCAAATTGTCCCACCGTACCACTTCCTTTCACACTAATATTATAAGCAATATTAGTTCAAAAGTAAAGTGATGAAAATTCGGCATAATTTTACCGACAGCTTAACGTTCAACAGTTTTGGAAATATGAAGTGGCAGCAAAATAGACAACCTCAGCTGCCCATTTCATCACGATATGAAATAATCTGCTTCTTTTTCTGTTTGGCACACCGTAACGTTGTGGCTGCTCCGCCCCAATCATGGAGAACATAGGCCACCACTACATCGGCGGACTCTACCATCCAGCGATTTCTATGAGAAATCGAAAAACGGCGCGGTACGTTTTCCAGCGGTGGATACACGGTACTGTCATAGCCAGAAACATCCCGGCCAGTGTTCAAATATGCCAATACAAGAACCAGCTCGATTTGCGGATACTTTTTCTTTTGTTCCCGTAAAATAGACGCTGCTAAACTGTCGAACTCTCCATATCCTCCAAGATAAAAAGTTGTTGCTCCTTGCTCAATTAGGTCTTGTGTTACATTGCGAAGCCAATTCGCAATATTGTCTGCCTTTGTGATTTGCGAATGGCCACAAAAAGTTACGTTCATACGATGGCACCCCTATTACCATCATACTGCAAATAGCTCTATTAGTACAGGTACAGGGACCAATTTTAGCAAAACTGCCCATATACTAAATATAGTACAGTCACAGGGGCGGTGTATAGAATGAAGCTAAACGAGGCGGTAAGCAAACGTCTGTTAGAATTACTAGATGAAAGAAAAATGACACAATATCAACTGTATATGAAAAGCGGTGTTCCCAAGTCTACGATTGGAAATGTCATCAACTGCTCGTATGATTCGGTTAAGCTACGGATCATTCATGAGATGTGCCAAGGAATGGGGATTGGGATAGATACCTTTTTTGCATCGCCGCTTTTTCAAGAAGATAACCTAGAACCATAAAACCTCCGACGAAATTCGTCGGAGGTTTTCATATTATCCATAAACCAAATCTTGAATGATAAACTTCAAGTCCTGTACCTTGCCCAGTAGCCAGATTGCAGCCATTGGCAAACCATAGGGACTAATGAGAAATGCTATCACCAGCAGGATAATGCCGTTTTGCAAGGAGTAAGTAATCAGAACTGCCACACCCAGCAGGGCAACCACCATGCTGATAAGCCCCAGCACCAAACCGGAGACATAGACAATCCCCACACAAATCCAGACGAACAGGGTCAGCGACAGAATCACCGGAGCCATTAAAATCTTCAACGGCAGTTTCAGAATGAACCAGATCGCCCTCATTTTTCTTCCTCCTTCCATCGTTCCCGAAAGCTCTGACAGAGAATTTCTGCCTGTCTTTCATCTTCTTCCGTCACTTCTCGGCATCCTTTGGTTAGCCGCAGTTCCTCATAGCTGCGATAATCAGATAACAGCACCTCGAATAGTTCGTCCGGTGTCCGGCTGAGAAGTCCATCCACACAGTAGCGGGAATCTCCATTCCATGTGACGCGGAGATAACCTTCTCGACAAGGGAGGACTTCTTCCTCTAGATCACAGTCCAAATACTCACGAAAAATCTCCAACACCTTCTCAAAGGTTTTCATCTATTCTCAACTCCTTTGCGGCAATCTGTTTTCTACCCATATTATCCTTCCAACATTTCAAAAAGACAAGGATATGGGCAAAAGAAAAAACGGAGGAAGGCGCGGCGAAAAGAACGCCGTTCCTCCCTCCGCAGTTGGGGCATATATCCCTGTTACGAAAGCCTGGAAAGCTGGGTTAGGATTTCTTTCACGCCCTCCCATAACTGCTCCTGCCGTTGGGCTATATCCTCCAGGTCAGCATCATAAATCCGCCCCGTTTCATGTACCCGTCGGGTGAGCTGGTTCAGGTTATTGCTGCTTCGGCGCAACAGGGATACCAGTTCCTTCAGCTCCGGCAAGTCCAGCTGTACCACATAGCCGTCCACAGCCATCTTCCGCAGATAGGCGCTCAGGTTTTTTGTTCCGAACTGTGCCATTTTCTGCTGGATCGCTTCCATCTCCGCATCGGAAACCCAAAACAGGACCGGCACATCCCGTTTACGCTTTTTGGCGCTCATCGTTCCGGCTCCTGTTTCTTCGATAAAGCAGGCTTGTGGGTGGTAGGCTCCTGTTTGAGCTTTTGCAAGACAGAGCCTTTCTCCGGTTCCTGAAGCGTTTTTCGTGCCTGCCGTGTAAACAGATCGGTCAGACCAAGATTGACCTCATCCACAACCAGATAAGCACAGTGGCGCGAAGTGCCGCTGTCCTCCGGCATGTACTTCACGGCATCATGCAGCTGATCGGCAAGCTCCAGCCCCTCGATGGGGTTCACGGTGTAGTCCATGCCGTGGGCGGTGCTTTCCGGTTCCTGTCGGCCCAGCACCATTTCCGGGTGGTCCAGGAAATAGCGGTTGATGGCAAAGCCGTCCTCGGTCTGCCCGGTCTGCGTCCACTCCGGCACGATGTCCAACGGACGGTCACGCTTTTGCAGGAAGATGATGTCCGAAACGACCTCGGCACCTGCGTTCTTTTTGAAAGCGTCATTGGGCAGACGGATGGCCCCCAGCAGTTCGGCGCGCTGAGCAAGATACCGGCGCACGGTGGAATCCTTGGCGTCCATCGTGTAGCGGCTGGTGACAAAGGCCACCACGCCACCGGGACGAACCTGATCCAGAGCCTTGGCGAAAAAGTAGTTGTGAATGCTGAAATTCAGCTTGTCATAGGCTTTATCCCGAACCTGATACTGGCCAAACGGAACATTACCCACCGCCAGATCGTAGAAATCCCGCCTGTCGGTGGTCTCAAACCCTGCCACGGTGATGTCGGCCTTGGGGTAGAGCTGCTGGGCAATACGCCCGCTGATGGAATCCAGCTCCACGCCGTAAAGACGGCTGTTTCGCATTTCCTCCGGCAGCATACCGAAGAAATTGCCTACACCACAGGACGGCTCCAGGATGTTGCTGGTCTCAAATCCCATGCGGCCCACAGCCTCGTAAATCGCTTTGATGACCGTAGGGCTGGTGTAGTGCGCGTTGAGGGTGGAACCTCTGGCAGCAGCGTATTCCTCCGGGGTCAGCAGTTCCTTCAGCTGGGCATATTCCTTGCTCCAGCTTTCCTTGTCGGGGTCAAAGGCATCGGCAAGGCCGCCCCAGCCCACATACCGAGAAAGGATTTTCTGCTGTTCCGGCGTTGCCTGCTCGGTGGTTTCCTCCAGGTATTTCAGCAGCTTGATTGCCTCGACATTGGCCTGGAACTTAGCCTTGGGGCCGCCTTCGCCCAGGTGATCGTCAGTGATACGGAAATTCTCGGCGGTGCGACGCAGATTGGCCTTGTATTCCTCATAAGAGGCTTCCTCGGCAGCTTTGACATTGGGGAAGGTCTGCCACTCGCCGTTTACCTGAATGGAAACGGGGTGTTCGTCCAGTACCTCATCCAGAGTCTTTTCCGGCTCGACAGCAGGCGTGGGCGGCTCCGGCTCATTGGTTCGCAGGGTCTGAACAACCACATCATAGGGCAGATTGTTCTTATCGCCCGGATAGACAGCCACAGTCTCGGCTTGGAAGGCCGGGGTTTCGGCAGCCGGTTCGGGGCGTTCCTGCTCAAAACCGTCCAACTGACGGGCATACATCCCGCGCAGCAAAGGCGCAACCTCGCTCCACTGGAAGAACAGCATGGCCAGACGCTTTTCATCTGCATCCAGCACTTCCAGCTCGATACCTTCCGGCATCGTGCGGTAATCGGCGGTCTCGCCGGTCTCCAGCTCCATCGTTTCCACGATGTTGGGATAGGCCCGGCTCAGCCACAAGGCTACCTCCTGGTTACTCTTGCCGTTGCGAAGAAGCTCGGAAAGCTCCGCCTTGTCCGCCTCACCAATCAGGCCATGGGCCAGCACATCCCGAAGGTCCTGGTCCACCGTATCCAGATTTGCAGGCAGGAATTCGGTATAGAAGTCGTTGCGGTTATCCTCCCGCAAAAGCTGCTCAAACCGTTCCCGGCTCTCAGCCCGGTAGATGGGATAGCTCATGCCGGTGGGCAGCAGCTGCACCGTGTCATCCCGCAGCTCTGTGATCTGATGGGGCCGGTCATCCAGATAGACAATATCACCCACATTGTAAGGAGGAACCGCTGGATCGTAGGAGGTTCGCTCCCGGAGTGTGCCACGAGCCGCAGCGTATTCCTCATCTGAAACCAGAACACGCAAATTATGGGGAGAAGGCTGTTCCGGCTCATCTGCCGGGACGCTCTCTCTGGATATGGCCTCCACATCCGCCATAACACGCTGGATGAATGGGTCATTATCCAGTTTTTCCTCATCCACCAGTTCACCATTCACAATGCCGCGCTCGGCCAAAGCCTCCCGAATGGCGATGGGGTCGATGTTGTCGAACCGGTCCTGTTCCGCTTCGGTGTAGAACCGGTCCTCCTTGATAAGCTGAGCGATCCGGCGCTGTACCTTGGGCCAGGGCAGCACCGTTCCTTCGGGGCTTTCCGGGCGAACCGAAAACGGGGTTTTGCCATCGCCGCCGTCAAACTCATGGGCCAGCCATGCAGCGGTATCTTTTTCCCGCCCATGTTTCTCCATGTAACGGACAACGGCGTGTTTACTTTCGATTTTGCCGTTCCAGTCCTGGATAGCCTTGTCGATGTCATTGTCCGTGAGAGGGTGCAGCAGCTCATGGAGCTTGGGATAGGTCTCGTCGATGATTTCTCGATGAAGGCGCTGGCGGAACTCCGGTGTGTCGGAATAGAGGCGGAGCAGCTCCATGTTGCCAGATCCCAGGACAGCACGGCGAATAGCGGCATTGCCCTCGATCACGGCGTTCTCATGGTCACTGTGACCGCAGGCATTGCGATATGGCACATCTTCCATAACAGCGGCAAGTACAATGGGCTTGTATTGCTCATGCAGTTCTCGAATCGTAGGGGCTGCGGCTGCTTCGGTCTCCTGAAATACTCTGGTCCCGTCTGCGCCAAACTCCGCTTCCTGGGCATTGATGTGCTGTTCCGCCTCATGGTCGATAGAGGGCATGGAATACTCCTGCCGCTCCCTGCCGCCCTTCGGGACAGCGGAAATGGTCACATCATGCTTATCCCGCAGCTGTTCCACAACCTGCTCCAGCCGGTTTGCCGGAAAGCCGCACATTTCCACACGGCCACCGCCGGGGATAGCGCGGGTCGTGAGATTGAGGTCCAGTTCCGCAGCAGCAGTTTTGGCGTCCTCACCGTACAGCTCAAAAAAATCCCCCATTTGGTAGAGGATTATATCATCCGGGTGGCGCTCCTTGACGCCGTTGTATTCCCACACAGCCGGGTCCGGCTGCTGGGCTTGCAGGGCATCTTCTTCCGCCAGGGCCTTTTCTGCCTGGATTTTGTCATACTCCGCCTGTTCCTGTTCTGTGAGATAGCGTCCCTTCTGGATCAGGTCGGTAATCCGTTTGGCGACTTTCTCCCAGGTGAAATGCACATCCGGGCAGCCGTCTTTTTTGTAGTGCAGACCTTTTCCGTCGTGGCTTTCATCGCTTTTCATTGCACCGGACAGGGCATGGGAGTGACCGCCAATACCATACTTATGTTTGAGAAAATCCACCTTTTCCTTATCCGTATGGGGTTCCTGGAAAAAGGTGAAAACTCGGCCCTTACCGCCCTCAAATCCGCTGCCTCTGGTCATGGCGGCGTCGATCTCGTCCTCAGAGATAAACTGCTTGACCGAAGGTACTTCCGTCAACTGAGAGGTAAAGGTGGTGCGAGGCAAGGACAGATCTTGCAGGTTCTCCCAAATTTCTTTGGGTTTATGGTAGTGGAAGCGCAGCAAATCCCGATCCTGCTGGTAGGCCGTCCAGAAGGCAGCATATTCTTCCGCAAGGTTCTGGCGAAACTCCGGGCTTTTCAGCTGTTCGGTGAGCCATGCAGATTCCTCCGGGAAACCGCGCCCCGGATTGTTGGAAAGGATGGGCAGATACCCAGCTTCTCTGGCTTCCTCGCTGAAATCGTGGTACAGATTCCAGAACTTTTCCGCGAGGAGGGAGCGTTCATAGCCCGCAGCCTCAGCCAGCTCCACATTGGTGGCAAACTGGCCGTCCTGCAAAAGCTGGCCGATACGCTCAGCGGCACTCTCCCAGGAAATGACCTGGGCGGACTTATCGTAACGGGCAGTTTTGCCGTGGGAAAGATGGATTCCATCCTCGGCATACCATGCAGTGATGCTGCCAATCCCGTTGCCGCCATGGTACAGGGTTTTCAGGGTGTCTGCGATCTCGGTGGTGGACTTCTGCTCCTCAAAGGCCGCGACAATGCGCTCTCTCTGGCGATAGGTGTTGCCGCCCAGCCGCAGCACATGGTCGATGTCAGCCTGGGCAAAAGAAAAAGCAGAGGATGTTTTCACATTCTCTGCTTCATCTATGATTCTGATTTGTTCTGCTTCGGAGAGGAAGAAACTCAGCTGTGAATAAGCTCCGCCATCAGAATCTCCTCGGCCTGTGCTTTGCAGGTGTTCATCAGGCCCACCCAGCGCATCGGGTCGCTGGCTTTCAGCTGCTCCGTCGCGCCCGCGTCTTTCGCCAGCTGGGGCATCATCTGCTCCAGACGGCTCTGCGCTGTCTCGTCGATCTCGATGAGGTGCGGGTACAGCTTCTCGGTCAGCAGCAGCTGATTGTAAATCAGGGGCCGGTGTTCCTTCAGGTACGCTTTCCGCATCCTGCCGTACTTGCCCAGGGGCTTCTCCGGCTGTTCGGTCAGCTTCAGGTCGGGAATCTGATAATCTCCGTTCATCGTGTAAGTCAGGCTGTTCTCCATGTGTAACGCTCCTTTCCGCGAGTTGCTCGCGCTCATAGATCTGGATGGTGACGCCGATCTGCCGCAAAACCTGCTGGTTAATCTGGCTGACCGCCGCGCCCAACGCCCCAACCGTGGCCGGGGTATTGAAATCGAAAATCGGCATGAAGTCCTCATGCTGGAAATATTGTTCCGTATCCAGCCCACAGCGAGACATCAGGGCATAGGCGATACTGACGGTGGCGGCGGACTTAAATTGGACTTCGATGTTGTAATCATCGTACTCCGCCAGGAACGAACCGTCAACGATATAGCGGAAATCTCTCTGATGATCGTCCCAATACTCACTCGCCAGCTTTCCGGCTACATCCGTGAGCTGCTGGGCGAGATTGTCACCGGCAACGCCGTAGTTTTGCTCCAGCATGGCCGACACAGGCCCAATGTGCTGTTCTTCCAGCTGCCACAACCAGGGTGTACGGGAATGTTCACGGGTGCCGGTATCGGAAATATCGAACACATAGCGCAGGCGAAGCTTGTCGCCGGAATCGTCCACCAGGGCAATACCCTTGGAGCCACGGCGCACATACCGTCCCATTTTTTCATTCCACAGGTCATACTCGGCGCAGGCGGTGGCATCCGGGCGCTGGGCGTAAATCATCATTTGCTCGTGGAATGGGTATTTATAAAGGCGGGCGGCGGTGGTGAGAAAAGCCGTCCACTCCTTCCAGCTGCCTACAAGCTGGGTCGATACCTGTTCGGCCATCTGCCGGTAAAATTCAGCTTTGGATGGCATGGTTTTCTGTCCTCCCTTCATGTTGAATAGAAATGGGACGGCATATCAGGCCGTCCCATCAGGTCTTTATGTGTGTTTTTTACTCGTCGAAATCTGGGTACAGCTCCAGTTCGGCAAACTCGGTGTCGTTCATAGCTTGGAGTTTACCCAGGGCGCTGTCCGTCAGTTCCCGCAGCTCGGCTTCCTCCGGCGAAAGCTCACCGCGCATCTCCGTCAGAGCGTCGATCAGCCCGGTGCGGCTGCCGGTGTTGTAGATGCAAAGAAGGTTCGTTTCCTCAAAGGTGAAGTTGTTCATATCAAAGCTCCCTTTCCGCGCTCTTTTTTTGCGCTGTCTTTTTGTGTTCCGTCTTGGGCTGGCTTTTCAGCTGCTCCATTACGGACTTTTTCTTTTCCCGTTCCTCTCGATGGACGGCTGCTGCCAAGTCCATAAGAGAAATGGGCTGACCACTGCGGGCCTGTTGTTCCAGCTGGGCCACTGTCGGCTCCTTTGGGCCGTTATTGATGATACCGTCGATCATGCCGTAATCATCTTCCACCGTCATTTCCGCATTTCTCAGCGAATTTTCCGGCAAGAAACCTTGCACCTGGGTGAAACCAACACTGTCGCAGTAATGACAGGATACCTGACCATTCTGCTTGATGGCAACGATGTCACTGACGCTCATAGACGGGCTGTGAAAATCCACCGGCTTTTGCAGATTGAACTGCTCATACAGCCTTTCCAGCTGCTCCATAGTGCTGCCGGAACCGTCCAGAGGGGCGGTATAGATAAGGTCATAGTTACTCCGCTCTACGGACAGATTGTGCGATTGCAGCCAATCCAGATTCATAAAACGCACATTCTGCGGGTCATCCTTGCTCACCTGATAAATAGCAAAACAATTTCCCTCATGGGAAAGAAACGCCTGTTCCCGTTCCAACTGCCGATCCTGTCGTTCCAAAACTTTTTCGTGAAAGTCCGGGCTTTGCTCCCATTCCTCGCGGGACACAGCAAAGATACCGTCATGGGCGTCCAGGTCGGCAGTGTCAAAGGCCATTTCCGGGTTTTCACCCTCCTGGACGATATAAACGGTCAGGTCTCGCTCCATCAGCTCATAGGCTCGCTCTTTGGAGAGGGGCAGAAGGTCACCGTCCAGGTAGCCGCATTTCTCCAGATCATCCTGAGTCAGTGCCGGGTCCGGCATGGGATACTCGTCCAACGCCTGCTCCTGGGCATCCGGCAGCTGGGTGGCGGCAGCTTCTGTGGTCTGCTGGCTGACCTGTTCCTGCATCTGGTGGTAAGCCGCCTCCTGCAAAGTCTCGATCATGGACAGCGGCGCATACTTGATGGACTTGCCGCCCATCCCCAGGTCCTCGCAGATATGGCTAACCGCTGTGGAACGGCCCATATCCGGCCCGTCCAACTGGCCGCCGTCCATCTGCTTCATGGTTGCCACATCGTAGAGCGTGTAGTCCCAGCCGGTGTCGCAGGGCTGAACATGAAGGTAGCTGGTATCATCCAGCACCAACAGGGCCTCCCGGTACTCGGCGCTGGGCTGGACACTTTCGGTATTTTCCGGCTCGGTCAGCTGTTCCGGTTCAGTCATCGGCACCAGCTGATCCAAGCGTCCCATAAGCTCGGCAGCTTTTTGGGTGGTTTCATCCGGTTCATCCTCGTTCACGATATTCTGGAGCCATTCGCGTACACCGCTGGCATCTCCGCTTCGGAGTGTGGCAGTCAGTTCGTGCAGTGCGTCCTCACGGCTATCTGCATTGTTCCGATACTCATAAGGGTCATAATCGAAAGTGAACTGGTCGATGTCTGCTGCCAGCTGCTCGATAGAGTCCTGCTGCGGTTCCGTGGCGGCAGTCAGGTCAATGCCGCGCTCCTTGCAGATTTCCTTGTAGTTGCGCTCGATGTCGTTAATCAGCTCGCAGGAAGTCTTGTTGATGGTCTCCAGACTGGCCCGCAGCTCCTTCAGGCGTCGCCAGAATTGCCCTCCACGGTGTAGACCCGGCTGCCGTCTGTGCCGACCACAAGGCCCACATGGTCGGCGCTGCCATCCAGGTCCCAGTCAAAGAAGATGGCGTCGCCGGGGGCGATATTGGCGTAATCACGCCCGCCCCATTGTCCGTGAGACTGGAACCACGGAATACCCTGGGACTGGCAGGCGGCAAAGCGCGGCTCGGACAGCCCCATCTGGCCGTAGCACCAGGACACGAAGCAGGCGCACCATTCCACACGGGAATTGAAGCCGTACCAGCTCCAGTAGGGCTGACCGCCCACATTGCCCACCTGACTTTTGGCTATGTCCACCACGGCCTGATTGCCGGGGCGGGTGCCGTTGACGAATACCACGCCGGTCAGGTCCTCGGAGTTGCTCGTATCCGGGGAGCCGCCGCCGAAGATCAGCGGCTTGTTGCCCAGCGTCTGCCGGTACACCTGGTACATTTCCAGCTGTTCCGGGGTTAGCAGCTCCGAAGCCACGGAAGATATGGGCTTGCTGGTGAGCTTCACATTCAGAATGTAATACTCATACGGGACTTCCTCGGTGGTCGTCTCGCCGGTCACGGGGTCCGTGGAAGTTTCGGTGCGGTATCGTATCTCCACTTCCTCGGTAAGCGTCAGTTCATACTGTGCGTCGAACACGCGCTCCAGCTCGGCCTGGGCGCTCTGCCGGGTATAGCCTTGCAGCACGGCGGACAGGTAGGCTGCCAGCTCATGGGGGTCATGCCCGATCATATCCAGGTCATAGCGGTACTCGTCATACCCCGGATGGCTGCTTTCGATGTTGTCGATCTCGGCTTGCAGCGCCGTTTCTTTGGCAGCGTAGTCGGCCTCCACCGCCACCAGCTCAGGATCATCCGACGGGTAGGTGGTGCCGGACACCACGGAACCGATACTCTGCGCCATCATGGAGCAGGAGGACATGGTGTTGAGCAGCATACAGACCAGCAGGAAGATCGCACCCGCAATCAAAAAGCCCTTTTTGTGGCGCATGACAAACGCGCCCGCTTGCTGGGCTTTCTCCTTGACCGCCTTGGCCGCCATGCCGGTGGCCTCCGCAGTCTTGGCGGTGTTCCCGACAGCTTGACCGGCGCGCTTGGCGGCAGCGTATTCCTTTTTGATGGCCTGTTTCTGCTGCCAGCGGGAGATGGGGTTGCTGGCAAGCTGGGGATTTTCCCGCAGGGACTTCTGATACAAGGCGTTCACATTGGCCTTCTCCAGCTTCTGCTCGGCCTGGGCCGCCTTGCGGTAGGGCTTCAACTTGTGGCTGCGGTAGCCTTCCCGTGCAAGCCTAACGCCGGTCTCGGCAGCCTCCTCGGACTTGTGGGCGCTCTCCACGCCCACATTGTCCTGTTCGGTCTCCCGGATTTCCTTGTGGAGCTTCCCCAGAGCGGCATTGGCGGGGGTATCCCGCACCGCATGGGACAATTTGGAGGGCGGCTTCTTCTTGTCCTCCAGCACCAGCTTGGTGGTCACTTTGCCGGTCTCCGGGTCCACCGTCTTTTGCCGGACCTGCTTTTTGGGGATTTTGGCCTGCGCCTTGTCTGCTTTGGCGGCGGCCTTGTCCGCCTTACGGATGGGCTTCTCCAGAGCCGGGTCAGCCCGTTCCTCGTCCGTAAAGCGCAGGCGCGGTTCCTTATTCAAACCATTCCCCCAACATGAGGGAGGCCGTCATGTAGCGCAGCTCCACATAGACGGCCAGCCCCACAGGGTCACGGGAGGGGTGCTGAAGCAGATGGGCGTAGATCTGCGCCACCACATTGGCCAGCAGCTCGGACTGCCCGCCCTCGAAGATGACGATGGCCGGGACGCCGTTCATGGCGCACCAGATTTCCGTCAGGCGCAGCAGGCCCGCTTCGCCGTCCTCGTTCAGCTCCGCAGCCTGATCCGCCGCCGTGCGGGTCTCGCTGACGGCATCGGCCAGCTCGGTGAGCAGCTGGGTGCGCTCACCCTCCAGGGCATCGTCAAAAAACATCATGGTATTCAGTTCGGTGTTGGGTTTCATGGTCATTCATCCTCCTTTTTCAGTTCCTGGGGTTTGGTGGTCATAATGCGGTACAGCTCGGTGTTCTTGGGGAAATGGTCCACGAAAGGCAGGATCGTGGAGCCATAGAACAGCAGGCCCTCGCCCTCGCTGGAGTGGGTCACATAGGAAAGCTGGTGAGGGGAAATGCCCAGCTGCTTGGCGAGAATCTGCCGGTCCCCGCCCGCCTGGTTGAGCATATACACGAAGTCGGAGTTCTCAAAGATGTTCTCCACCTCGCGGGAAGAAAGCAAGTCTTTGACATTCTGCGTGATGCCGGTGGGGATGCCGCCCCATTTTCTGAACCGCTTCCAAATCTCCACCGTGTAGGCGGCGGTCTGTTCCTCTTTCAGCAGCAGGTGCATCTCGTCGATGTAGTAACGGGTGGATTTGTGGGCAGCACGGTTGATGGTAACGCGGTTCCACACTTGGTCCTGGACCACCAGCATACCGATCTTTTTCAGCTGCTTGCCCAGCTCCTTGATGTCGTAGCAGACGATACGGTTGTTGATGTCCACATTGCTCTGATGGTTAAACACATTGAGGGAGCCGGTCACATAGATTTCCAGCGCCGTGGCGATGTACTGCGCCTCTTTCTCGTCCTGCGCCCGCAGCAGGTTGTAGAGGTCCTCCAGGATGGGCATATTCTCCGGGCGGGGGTCATTGAGATAGTCCTGATACACCAGCCGCACACAGCGGTCAATGATGGTTTTCTGAACCGGCTGCAAGCCCTCTTTGCCGCCTACGATCAGCTCGCACAGAGACAGGATGAAGTCGGACTTGAGAGACAGCGGACTTTCATCGTCCGAGTAGTCCAGGTTCAAATCCATAGGGTTAATGTAATTGCTGCTGGTGGGCGAAATCTTGATGACCTGCCCATGCAGGCGCTCCACCAAGGGCGCGTACTCGGCCTCCGGGTCGCAGATAATGATGTCATCATGGTGTCCGTCACGGCCTGCCGCAGTTCTGGCGGCAAGGTCTGCCATTCTCCGCTCAAGGTTCCTCACTTCCTTTCCGTAGCTGGCAATCAGGGCAGCCCGTTCCCCTATGTCGGAGAACAGCAGCACATCCAGCAGATATTCCACATGGGATTGTTTCTGCAAGGCTTCCACGAAAAGCGGGTGCCATTCTTCCTCCGGCGTCTTTGGGGCATAGTCCCGCTTCCAGCAGCGCAGCAGATTGTGATAGTCGGACAGTACCCGGAAACAGTGGCGCTCCATGCGCTTAAATTGATGTTCCGGGCTTTCCTGACGTGGCTTCCGCTTCGGGCGGCTCCTGCTTGGCGGCTCCCTGTCCTCATAGGGGATGGAGAAGTCCTGCGCCAGCATGAGGGCGGCTTCTTTGGGGCTGACGTTTTCCAGACGGGAAACAAAGTCAATCACATCCCCGTCTGCCTGACAGCCGAAGCAATGGAAACGCCGGTCAACCTTCATGCTGGGGTTTTTATCGTCATGGAAAGGGCAGACGCACATCCCGTTTCTCCCTACCCGGATACCGTAATGCTCGGCGGCCTGCCGGGTGGAAACAGACTGCTTCACGGCTTCAAATACGTTCAATAGGCAAATCCTCCTGAAAATAGAAAAAGCGCCTGCCATTCTCACAAAGAAAAGGCAAGCGCCTGATTGGTTAAAGTTCCATATCCTGTTTTTGCTGGCGGCGGGGCTGCTGGCGTTTCTGTTCTTCCCGCTGTTTTGCGCCCTCAATCTTCCAGCTTAATTGTTCGTTGATGGACGGCTTCTTTCCCGGCTCCGGCACAACACGGCGCTGGTCGGGCGGCAGCACATGGTTTATCCAGTAGCGCACATCCCGCAGCAGCTTCATATCCGCCTGAACCGCCTGCAATCCCTCATTTTTTTTAGACAGTTCCTCGGAAAGCTGCGCCCGTTCTTTCTTTAACTCTTTCGCATCGAAGGGCAATTCCTCCTGATGGGCTTTGAAGAAACGCTTTGCGGCAAGGTAGGCGTCCAGTTCCTCCCGGTGTTCGGCGGCAAACTTCTCCTTTCGGGTTTTCCAGCCGATGGAAGCGTATTTCTTGTAAACCTCTTTGTAGGCTCCGTGGTTGGCGATATGGGAAAGGGTGGTGTCGATGGCCTTTATCCGGCGTTCCGATTTTCGGATGTCGGTTTTGGCAGAAAGTATCTCCCCGCTGACCTTATCCAGATAGGCGTCAAGGCTCTCCACGGTGGAGATCTCTTTCTGCCGCAGGAAGTCAAGGGCTTCCATGACCTTGTTGAAATCGCCAACAGTGCCTTTCAGCTTCCCCTTGGAAGTCCAGCCGGTGCGTTCCTCGCTCCGCATATCCAGATACCGGGAAAGCAGTTCGGGGATGGTCGGCTCCTTTGCCTGTTCCAGCACTTCCAGCAGCGCTGCCTTTTTCTCTTTCAGGCCGGACAGCCAGCCCTTTAAGCTGCGTACCATCTGCCGGATAGACTGCATGAGGGAATTGGCGGCTTTGATGTCCCGGTTCAGGTTGCCGATGTTGGTCTGTATGCCTTTCTTCTCCAACTGGCTGACCGCTGGCCCCATGTGGACGGTGGGGATTTTATCAATCCCCTGTCGGGCATAGGAACGAAGGTCAAGGCGCTCCGGGCTGCCGATGGCTTCCAGATAGCGGTTCGCCGTGTCAGCCCAGCCCTGCCGCCATATCTCGGCGTACTTCTGGTCGTTCCAGTCCACGGTGTCCTCCTTGTGGCTTTTCCATCTGCCGGACGCAAGCCGGATACGCTCGCCGTTCTCGTCAAGGTCATAAACCTTCCGGCTCTTTGGGAGCCACTTGCCTTGTTCGTCCATTGCCCGCATGGTAAGCAGGATGTGGGCGTGGGGATTTCCGTCCCCCTTGTCATGGATGGCAAAGTCGGCAATCATGCCCTTGGAAACAAAAAACTCCCGGCAGTAGTCCCGGATAAGGTCGGCGTACTGTGACCGGGGAAGTTCCCTCGGAATGGCAAGCACAAACCTCCGGGCAAGCTGGGAGTTCCATTGCTTCTCGATGGCTTCGGCGGCGTTCCACAAGGTATTCCGGTCTGCGTATTCCGGCGGGGCATGGGGCGGCAGCATGATTTCGGTGTGGACGATTTCGCTTTTATGGGAATAGTATTTCTGTTTCTGGTCGTATTCGGAAAACAGCCGTTCCCCGCTCTGGTAGGCGGCAGACGCAACGGCTGACTGGCGCTTGCTGCGCTGGATGATTTTCACATCAAAGTGCGGGCATGGCAAGTCACGTCCTCCTTTCTCCCGGTGTCCGGGCATAAAAAGAGCAGGGAACCTGTTTCAAGATTTCCTGCTCGGTGGTGCCGCCGGTGGGTGGCTGGTATTCAGTTTTGAAAGTTCGGATCAGGGTGGCCCGATAAATTAGGATTTTCCCTTTAAGGAATCATCTATTTTATCTATTTCTTTTGATGTTTTTTCATAATCAATCACCGTGCCTATAACAATTCCAATCAACATTCCGATACTTGCACAAATAGGAATGGCAAAAAGATTTTGCAAAAACGCCCATGCCAACACACCTATGCAACCACCAACAATAAATCCTGTTAATAAGCCAACAGTTAAGTATCTATTGTTTTTCATATTGCTATATCCCCTCCAAATTCCAATTTGTCGTTGACTTCATTATACCTCATCGTTTCAGAAAAGTATAGCGGCCTATTGTAAAACTTGCTGGACGGGAACAGCTTGCAGTGCAAGGTGTTCCCGGGCGGCAAGTACACAAAGGGGTAGCTGGCGTCAGCCAGCGCAGGGGAAGTGTAGCTTCCTCTGTGATGATTGACAGGAGCCGGAACGCTGCGGGCAATCATCCGCTTTCCGCAGGAAGCCCCCGGCAGGGCGCAACACACTACCTTCAGGTGGTGTATAGTTGCGCCCTCTTTCAGAGGGGCAGTCCACGGGCTGCGGCTCTGGAAGCAATTATGACCGTTCCCGGTCTGGCTGTTTTCTCTTGGGATGTGGCTTTTCCGCCCTCGCCTGTGCCTTGGCTTCGGCAAGCCTGCGCCGGATGGAATTGTCCCGCTTCTGGATAAACCGCTGCTTCGTATCAGCGATAAAGCGGCGGCACTCCGGCTCCGGGATGGCGTCCAGCTTTCGGATGGTATTCTCCACAATCTCCCTTGTCTGCCGGTCACGGATAACCGGCACGATTTCTTTCAGCCCCGCAAGAGTTTCTTCCTTCGTACCGGCGGCGTACTGATAGACCATAGCCAACTCGTCTTTTGAAAAATCCATCTTCATTCTGCGCCCTCCTTCTCTGTGCCGTTTCCGGCGAACACTTTTTCCATAAGCTGCCGGGTGCTGTCCTTCCGGAACAGCAGCTTCAAGAACAAACTGACCTGTTCATCCGTGATGGCTTCCGGGTGGGGAAGGTAGCTTTCCAGCATGGCGGCTCTGGTGCAAAGCCGGTGCGTCCGTTCCTTCCGGGTCAGCGCCTTAGCCTGATGGGTCAGACGCTTTTCCTCCTGTTGCGCCCAGCGCAGCTTCTTTTCCGTTTTCTCTATCTCCTGATTGAGTTTTTCCAGCTTTTCATTCATCGGCGGCTGGCCTCCTTCTTCGGAATGAGTACATATATTTTGTTGGGTTCCCCGAAGCCCTGACGCACTCGCAGTATCAGTCCGGCGTCCTCCAATTCATTCAGGGAACGCTTCACGGTCATGGTGCTGCGGGCAAGTGCCGCCGCCAGTTCCACGATAGGGAAATGGATAAACAAAATCCCGTTGGCGTCCTCTATACCTGACAAGAAAACAATATCCAACATCCGGGCGTACATGACCTTTGCGGTGCTGCTGATCGGGAGCCGCAGCATGGCTCTCGGCAGCGGCATACAGGGCGGTAGGGCGGTGTCTGCGGTCATAAATTCAACTTCCATTCAATCGGTGTCCTCCTTTACTTTTCGTTTTGAGCGTTTGGAAAGATAATAGGGGCAGTCCACAATGACCGCCCGGAAACTCTGCTTGCAAGTGCGCTGGCATTTCCGGCAAAGGTCGTTGTACGTTACCCGCCCCCGTTCATTGAGGAAGAAAGACAGTTCCAGCTTCCTCTTTTTCGGCATTCTCGGCATGGTGCCTCCTTAAACAAAAATCCGCCCATTTCAGCCGTAACAGCCGCAATAGACGGATAGCAGATTTTAGTGTCGTGTTTCGGGGCGATTTTCAAGGAAAAAGCGGCCATAGAGCCGCCCGGAAATCCCCCGTAGTATTATGGATAGGGTAGACTATGCCCTATCGGATTGTTGTGTTTCGGTATCAATTCGGTGTTCATTTTCGCCGGTTCTCCCTGATGTCGTTCCTGCCCCTGGCTCTCACAACGGCGTTTCGCTCCCTTTGGTACGCTCGTTGCGGTCATGGTTCCTCCATTTCCCTGCCGCAAGTCGTTGCGCTACATCGCCGGGGAGCATATCCCATACAGGCCGGTCATTCGATTGGAATAATCCATCGATGAACTAAGCCCATTATGGCACATTTTTGAGCCTTCTCCCGTATATCCACAAAGTAGGAAAACCGCCCCAAAATCGAAAATTTCCACGATTGCGGAACGGGTATGGTATAATGAAATTGACGGCGGCAGCCAGCCGCAGGAAGGAGCGATGTATCTATGAAAACCCGCATTTCCGTACAGGAACGCCTGAAAGATTTACGGGTGGAACAGGGCTTAAATCTGGAAGAATTGGCGCAGAAAACCGGCATTTCAAAATCAGCCCTCGGCAGCTATGAAAACGACAACGATGAATACAAGGAAATCAATCACGGCAGCCTGTTGAAGCTGGCAGACTTCTATCAGGTGTCCGTTGACTATCTGCTCGGCCTTACCAACAATCGGAAATATGAAAACACGCCGATAGAAGAATTACATTTGAGTGATGAAGTCGTGTGATTTTATACATAGCTGAATCAAAATCCTTTATAAATGATTCATCTCCATGGCAATTTAAAAATTTCCCTGCTGTAATCAATGCACCCACTTCCGCCGCTGTAAACATTACCGGCGGAAGTAGGAAGCCCTCTACAAGAAAATATCCTTTTCCGGCCTCAGATCCAATTGGTATTCCGGCTTCTTCAAGTGTCCGGATATCTCTGTAAACTGTCCTTAAGCTTATATTAAATCGCTGTGCAATTTCTTTGGCAGGAATTATTTTTTTTGATTGCAGCTGAATAAGAATAGAGGTTACTCTGTTAATCCTGTTCAAATTTTATTCCTCCTCTGTGACTTCCATAAAAAGTATATCCTATGCGTTCTTAAGCTAGCTGCTGTTAGTGCTTCTCATTGCACCCTGGTTATAAAAGCCATACTCACAAACCTCTTCACCAAAACTCTTTACATCTCTAATATAGAACTCTATCTAGCGAACTTTTAGAAAAGATATAAAACATCAGAGTATGGACAGTTGCGGATGTACTTCAGAAAAGATTAGATGTCTAAAAAGCTTGTAGTTAAAGCTTTTTAGACATCTAAATCTAGGTACTAAAACAATTCATCCAGTAAAATATAATATTTTATTTTCTCCCAATCAGGCTTGATCCCCAGTAAGTCAAAAAATAGCTCGACATACTGTTCTTCCCCGATATCCTCCCTGATCGACCGGACGCAGAAGGCAATGTCATACCACTTGTCCGCCCTGCCGCTTCTCCCAAGATCAATAAAGCCACTTACTTTGCCATCTTTCACAAAGATGTTGCTGTCTCCCAGGTCGCCGTGGGAAAAGACAAGTTCCTCTTCGGGCTTTTCCGTCTTTAAAAAATCATACAGCTCGCGCGGATCTTTAAATGGAGTGTCTTCTTCCCAGTTTTCGCAATCCACATCGGCCAGATCGTTATTCAGTAAGTAATCCAATTCGGCTAAGCGGCTGTCTAAGCTATTCGTATAGGGACAATCCGATATGTCGATGGAGTGAAAGAGCCTGATGCACTCCGCATACAGCTCGATAATCTTTTCAGGGCTTTGTTCATCTTCATACTCTTCCGAGCAAAGGACGCCATCGGCCTCACTCATGAGCAGATTGCTCCAGCCATCATGCCGTTCAAAGTGCAGGACCTTTGGAACAGGCAGCTTTCCTTCCAGCCATAGCATCATGTCCTTTTCCCGTTCCACATCATAGGTGGTCCCTTTATACCGGCTGTCCGTCATTTTTAAATATAGGTTTTCATTTTCTCCCACCAGCTTATATACCTTAGCAGGAGACATTCCTTCCGTATCTTTTACGCAGCGGTATTTTTCGATCAGTTTTTTCAATTCCGGTGATATTCTCATTTTAGCCATTTATTATTTCCTTCCTCTTTTCTACAGTATTTAAAGATACCCCAAGAAGCTAATTATAACAAGACGAACTCCAATTCACTGTTCCTTGCATTCTAAAACCTTAAATACCAGAAAACAGCTTTTTCAAAGTTGTTTTCAAAGTTGGCGTATAACATAGTATCGACGGAGCCGATTTTGAAACCACAATTATGATAGAATTTACAAGCTATAAGGTTATTGTCCTGGGTTTCAAGCATTAGTCCATGCAAGTTTTTATGCTTTGCCCATTCTATAGATATATTGATAAGCGCGCTGCCTATGCCTTGCCCCCTGAAATCCTTACATACGGCGATATCTTCTATATAAGCGTACCGGTTCCAATTTTTTCGCAGTTTAACTTTTCCGACGCATTTATCGTCTTGGTAGTAAAGATATATTATCTTATCAGTATTGTCAATATATTCAAGGCAATCTGCCTCCTCATCCTCTTCATCCTCTTCGTCTTGGTAGCTTTTTAAATATGGCGCTTCATAGAGTAATTCTGTAAAGGTCCAATTCTCGTTTTCATACCTCGGTATAATCTTACCTATCACCTCAAATGGTTCGCTGGGTTTATCGATATCTTTCAGGTGCCCTGCTTTCATTTCTGTAATCACTGTTCCCGCCTCTCTTCTATATCAGCGGCATATGTGCTATCCAGGCAGCCGGTTTTACCAGTGTATTTTTTATACATGTCCCTGGTATATTTTGTTATATTCCTATCATACTCCGGATAGGCATAATGAAGCCTTTCCGCCACCTCACCGGATACCGCCCTGAACAATTGATGGCATAGAAATAATGCTTCCCATATGTTTTCATAGGAATCCATCCGGTAGGTGGACAAAAGTTTCTCCCACAAATCCTCGGATATATACCTTTCAATAAACTTATAGTTCTTGCCTACACTTAATTTAAAGCCTGTTTCGATGCCGACCTTCCATGATATCATTCTCAGCAGCTCATGGCGAACAATCTGATTAAAATGATCAATAGCAAATAAAATTTCCTTACGGCACAGTCCCTTAACCACATAGGTAGTGGTGTTCCAGAATTCATTGCAGCAGTCATCGTATTCCCGGGCACTGGGTTTTCTTATATGATAATCCATGTCGGTCGGAACTACAGCTTGCTGAATCCTTCCATCCTTATCCAGAATAATCTTTATCAATTTATCGTCATTCAGGTAGTTTCCCAACTCTTCCAGGGGCAATAAGGTAAGGTCTATTTTATTATAATCATCAAAAAGTATTATATAGGAGTAGCCTTTCTCTTCAGCCGGGAATAGTTCCATATCCTCCGGTTTTTGCATCATTATAATATTCCCGAAGCTTTTAAGCCATTCATCCTTTAAAGTAAAGGATTCCACATCTGTTACGAAGTATGTGACATCATAATCCTGGAATTCGTCCTTAGGTATATTAATATTTGCGCGTGACCCCTCAAGGGTCACAATTCGAATACGTTCATCCTGTTCTGCTAAAGAAAGTACTAAATCCATCATTTCTTTTTCTGATCTCATTTACATACTCCTCGTTTATTTTTTCTATATTATTACATCTTCTTTTTTGCCGATACAATCAGCATCATTGGGCGTCGCATTTCATCCGCCATCCCCGGAATATCCATCATGTTCTCTGGCGGCTGTGGCTCCACAATCTGATTTATTATAAAACTATTTGAAAGCAGTGTATTTAGATATGTGGTCAGTGTTCTATGATATTTTGTAACCTTTTCTTCCAAAAACATAGCTGTCCGTTTGCCCTCATAATAATAATTGTCCACCGGGAAATGCAGTATTTCTCCTTTTTCGTTATAATACCAGTCTTGTGTTCCATGAGCAGTAAAAACAGGATGTTCAACTGTAAAAACTAAATTGCCACCAGCCTTCAGCATCCTATATATCTTTTTTATTAAATTCTCATAGTCTGCTACATAATGAAACGCAAGCGAACTTAGTATTACATCAAAGCTCTCCTCTGGGAAATCCACATCTTCTATGGCACAGCATTCATATTCAATCTGTGGAAAATGGGTTTTTCCTTTTGCTACTTCGAGCATTTTATGAGAAATATCAACACCTACTACAGAGGAAGCACCGTTTTCCATCGCATATATACAGTGCCATCCATAGCCGCATCCTAAATCAAGCACACGCTTACCCTTAAAATCAGGTAGCATCTTTTTCAAAGTCTCCCATTCTCCCGCACCAGCCAGTCCTTTCTGCGAGCGACTCATTTGACTGTATTTTTGAAAAAATATATTATCATCATATTTGTTTTCTTTCATCTGAACTCTCCTCGTTTAAAAAGTTATTTATCTCCGATACAATTTCATTCACTTCATTATAAAGCTTCTCGGTCATGTCGTAGCATTCAAAAAGTGAGATACCGAGTACTTCAAAAATATGATTTACCTTCTCGGTATATTTTTCAGGTTTATGTTCAAAAGTTTCAAGCAGTTTTATAGCTTTCTTTTCGTTGATACAATAAGCATTATTACATGCAAATAACACTTGATTTAAACATGAAACTATACGAAAAACATGACCCGCAATATAATATTTATCGTCTGTTCCCGAATTTGCTTTTACAAACATTAAAGAGAACCCTGCTTCAAACATAAAAAAGTTAACTAAACTTTTCTGCAAAGCATTGGGATAAGTTTCTGCCTGTTTTTTTAATTCGCATAAGCTTTCATTCTTAGCATATAGTATTTTGCTAATCGCTAATTCTCCTCGATACATTGCACTAATATAACCATGGGGATGCCCAGTCTGATAATTGGCAGTAACAATTCCGTGCTCTGTATCTTTCATTATTTGTTCCACACGTTTAATATCACGTAAAATTAAATCCACATGATACCCGTTTATGACTAACCATCCGCCGCCATTAATCCAATCACCCCATGCTCCGGGAGGTACAACAAGGTTATTTCTATGCTCATCATCCAGCTTTGTAGCGAATTGATTAATAGTATTTATGTCAAATGATTCTGAATTGTAATAGATGCCGATATCTATATCCGAATCCTCTGTATGGGTGCCCCTTGCACGTGAACCACCTAAAACAATACCTTCTATATAAGACAGAGAGGATAATTTCTCTGCTACTGATTTAATAATATTATCTACCATCAAGCATGCTCCTTTTATCGATTCACTGCTGTAAAAATTCCAAGCCAAATCTTTTGCTTCTACTCAACATATTTATAATTTTTTTAATTTCACAAAAGATAGCTAATAAGCACATTATAAGAATGATTCTGATTTTTTTCTTCACTTTTATTTTTCTCCATTTCAGCACATTGTTTTATTTTTGGGGTTTTTCGATTTCATCATTTTCTAATTCAATCACATCCAGAATGCCACAATTCAAGGATTCGCAGATACGAACCAGCGTTTCCATGCTGATATTTTTCCCTTTTCCCATATTAGCAATCATATTTGTGGTAAGACCGGCGGCAATCCGCAAGTCCTCTTTTCTCATATTGCGCTCAACCAGCGTATGCCAGAGGGGTTTATAGCTTATGTGCATTTATCCTCCTGCCTTTCTCCCGGTTCCGGGGTTCCTGCTCCTATTATATCAAAGTTCTTGCTATTCCACAAACATTTCTTGATACAACCGCCGGTTCCGTCTGGATTGTGCTTTTCCTTTCTTCTCTTGATTACATCTACTTAGCCATGAGCTGCTTCATGCCCTGGCTTTTTATTGATGTGCGATAAAGAAGCAATAGAAGTGTAAAAAATTTTGCCGTTCCTATCCGGCACTTGGCCATTGTGTCGGATAGGTCGGGCATTAGGCTTCGGGCAAGTCAATCTTGCCGACAAAGCTGTAATAAATCTCAATGTCCTGCCTGCGGGTGCCGTTCTCGT
>NZ_SPGT01000031.1:0-26538 GCF_005845155.1 Clostridium sp. BSD2780061688st1 H5
TAACAGCTTAAGCAACAAGATGGGTAATTCCTTACTGGCTGTAAGGGGTATTAACCATAAATATATTGTAGTAGAAAGGATAAAGCTTGAAAGAAGCAAACCGTTAGGATAAAAAAGGAAGTTATAGATCAAAAATGGAAAGGATTTTTAAAGAGTAATCCGGAAGTGTTATCTGAACTGGGCTGTGTGTCTAAGGAAGAGTTTATTACAAAACAGGATATCTTTGTCATCGGCCTGGCGGGTAAAAGCTTGCTGCCAAGGCTGGGACGAGAAAAAGAAGAAAAGCTGCCTATGGTATATGTCATGCGTGTCACTGACATATTAACATACGATGAATATTATGTAGATGGAAGATGCCAGAAGAAAATACCAAGGGAGTTTGATGTTCATGATGCAAACAATAATTCTAACATTGCTTACTGCGGAGATAATATTTATAGTGAGGGAAAACTTGCAGTAGAATCTTCATTTCATCATGAAAACGGTATTACAAATAAGAAAAATTTGAAAACGGATCTGTTTGGCGAATGTGTATTACTCTCCAGCCAGGGAAATTATATATATTACGGCCAGCACGCGGATGGAGAAACGGATATAGGGGAAGTATACAGGTATGCCGGTCATAAGAGGTTTTATTTTAACAATAATTCGGATGAAAATAAAAAGCTGAAGAACTTTATCAGTGGATTTGATGCGATTGAAAAAAAAGGGGATTATCGCACCGCCGATCAACAGTAAGATCAGAATGGAGGATATCATATAAAAGCTGTAATTTCCAGGAAGGATTACGAAGGCGATCATTGTACAGGATGATTTTGAAAGGAAAGCATGACTTTTTATTCCCCTGCATACATTGTAAAAAGAATGTATGCAGGGGTTTTTATGAAAGAGTATATTGAGGAGAGGGCAGTGGAGATCGCATGTTATATCATTGAACATAAGGCAACCGTGAGGCAGACGGCAAAGCAGTTTGGAGTCAGCAAATCAACGATACATAAAGATGTCACCGAGCGGCTCCTCCAGATCAATCCGTCCCTGGCCCGGGAAGCGCGGAAGGTGCTGGATATGAATAAATCGGAGCGGCATATCCGGGGAGGGATGGCTACGAGAGAGAAATATCTTCATCAACATGGGTAAAGGGATATGGTCATCCGGTACAAAGAAATGTGCCGGGTGATTTTTTGTATATTCTTGTGTTTGGACTATAAATCAGATAGAATTAGCTTTAGAAAGTTATTGTTTAGCTATAGGATTAGTCATAAAAAGTTATAGAATTAGTCATAGAAATTCATAGTTTAGTCATAGAATTAGCTATAGCAAGAAAGTACCAAAGGAATATGCAGATAATTGGAGAGGACAGAAGTATATGATTTATACAGATATTCAATTGAAAGAAAAAATCATACAAATGATAGAGTCGTTTGAAAGTGAAGTCGTTGAATTTAAAGAAGCGAAAACAAACTATTCATTTAATGATATTGGCAAATATTTTTCTGCGCTTAGCAATGAAGCAAATATCCGTGGCTTTCAGGAAGCGTGGCTGGTGTTTGGCATTTCTAATGACAAGAAATTTACAGGAACAGAATTCAGAAAACAAGGTGGGCTGCAGAGTCTGAAAAAGGAACTTGTAAATGGAACTAATGAACGGTTGACATTTTTGGAAATTTATGAATTGAGTATGCATAAATGTCGGATTATAGCATTTCAGATTCCTCCGGCAATCAGAGGCATTCCTACAACATGGCAGGGCGCTGCTTATGCGAGGGAGCATGAATCATTATGTCCGCTCCCAATGAATAAAGTTGACTTGATTAGAAGTCAGATTGGAATGGATTGGTCTAAAGAGATTGTCAAAGAAGCATCAGTGGAAGATTTGGATCCGGTTGCAGTAAAAAAAGCGAGAGAGCTATTTTCAAAACGACAGAGCGATAGGGGAAAAGCTCAGGAGATCTTAAGCAAGTTGTCGGACGTGGAAGTACTAAATAAAGCAGGAATTACGATTAAAGGGAAAATAACAAGGACGGCCTTACTTTTACTTGGGAAAAGTGAATCAGCTTATTTTTTCGATGGCTTTATTCCGAGAATAACATGGACGCTTTATAATGCGGATAATTCAGTTAAAGCATATGAACATTTTGACATGCCGATGCTGCTTGCTGTTGATAAAGTCTACAATAAAATACGAAATGAAAAATATCGATATATAGCAGGGCAGCAGACGTTGTTTCCAGACGAAGTAAATCAGTATGAGCCCGAGCTGATTAAAGAGATTATAAATAACTGTATTGCACACCAAGACTATCGCATGAGAGGGAAAATTAATGTAGAGGAATTTGAAGACAAGCTGGTTTTTATCAACGAAGGGGCATTTATACCTGAGACAATGGGAGAAGCAAGTAAACGGGAAATAATGGAAGTGTTGGAAAATGCATTGCCGGAGGTTTTGGATGAGGGGCAGAAGTCAAAAAAAGTATCGAATTTACTACAGGCAATGAAGAAAGAAGGATTAGTGGCTGCAGAAGGAAAAACACGGCACGCGAAATGGATCTTACAGCAGAAGGAGTGAATTCATTTTAAATTTTGCACATGAACAATTATATCCGAAATTTTTTATTCCTACCTTGACACGACCAGACGTGACCGACCGCCTTCTCCAGATCAACCCGGCCCTGGCGGCGGAGGCGAGGAAGATCCTGGATGTGAACAAGTCTGAGCGGCACATACGGGGCGGACTTGCCACCCGGGAAAAGTACAAGGGCATGCACCACCCGGCCTTGTGAATTTGACTGATAATCAAAGAGAAATCGGGAGATATTCTCTAATTTTTAACAAACTTGTTATTTAAAAAACGATTTTCCTTGATTTCAGGATTGCCATCTGCTAGACTTAGCCACAAGACAAAGACGCCTGACGGTGAGACGGTAAAACGCCTTCACCGGTCAGGCGTTTTTTCGTTTTAATCTAAAGGATACACGGGAGGTATTTTTATGGACACAGGAAACACTGGATTTATGATGGTCTGTGCGGCGCTTGTATTTATCATGACGCCGGGGCTGGCCTTTTTCTACGGCGGCCTGGTCAGAAGGAAAAATGTGGTCAACACCATGATGGCCTGTGTGGCGATCATGGGACTGTCCGTATTTATGTGGGTGCTCTTTGGCTATTCCCTTGCCTTTGGCAGCGATCACGGCGGGGTGATCGGGGATTTCGGATGGCTGGCGTTCAACGGCGTTGGCTGGGAGGCAGGCCCCTATTCAGACACGATCCCTCATCTTGTCTATGCGGGATTTCAGATGATGTTCGCTATGATCACACCGGCTCTAATCACCGGGGCTGTGGTGGGCAGGATGAAATTTAAGGCGCTGTTCGCGTTTATTGCCCTCTGGTCGGTCATCGTCTACTATCCGATGGCCCACATGGTGTGGGGACAGGGAGGCTTTCTCGCTTCCATCGGCTCTGTGGACTTTGCGGGAGGAAATGTGGTACACATCAGCTCCGGCGTGAGCGCCCTGGTGCTGGCCATTTACCTTGGAAGGCGCAAAGGCTACGAGAAGACATCCTACCGCATCCACAATATCCCCTTTGTGGTGCTGGGTGCGTCTCTGCTCTGGTTCGGATGGTATGGATTTAACGCGGGAAGCGCGCTGGCAGCAGACGGTCTGGCGGCCCATGCGTTTATGACCACGTCCGTGTCCGCGGCAACGGCTCTTCTGTCCTGGATGCTCATTGACACGGTAAAGGAGGGCAAGCCCACACTGGTAGGCGCCTGTACAGGTCTCGTGGTGGGACTGGTGGCCATCACGCCGGGAGCCGGATTTGTGCCTATCTGGTCTGCGTTTATCATCGGCGCTCTTGTGAGCCCTATCTGCTACTTCATGATCAATCTGATCAAACACAAACTGAAGATCGACGACTCTCTGGACGCCTTTGGCTGCCACGGTATCGGCGGTATCTGGGGCGGCATAGCCACCGGACTGTTCGGTCAGAGCTCCATCAACTCTGTAGCACAATGGAATGGCCTGGTGTTTGGCGAGACAGGACTGTTTATCGCGCAGGTCATCAGTATTATTGTCACCATAGCAGTTGCGGTGGTCGGCTCACTGATCTGTATCGGCATTATCCGCATTTTCACCAGACTCAGGGTGGATGAGAAGGATGAGATGATCGGACTTGACGTGACCCAGCACGGGGAAAATGCTTACCCGTCCTTCAATGGTTTTGACTAAAAGGAAATATTTTTGATAAGAGCATGAGGAGGAAGAAAATATATGCTGATCAAAGTGGAAGCAATTGTCAGAGAGGAAAAATTTGAGGAAGTGAAGGACGCCCTCAACCAGATAGAGGTCAACGGTATCACTGTGTCCCAGGTCATGGGGTGCGGCGCCCAGCGTGGGTATAAGGAAGTGGTCCGGGGATCGGAGATCGACATTTTCCTTCAGCCCAAAATTAAATTTGAGATTGTCGTGTCCTCGGAGGAGTGGGAGAAGAAAGTGATTGACACCATCCAGAAGGCAGCCTTCACCGGGGACGTGGGAGATGGAAAGATCTTCAGCTATGAGATCAGGAGTGTCATGAAGATCCGGACAAAGGAGACCGGATACGACGCGGTGCAATCGCAGTTTGAGTAAAGATTTTAAAAGATAAATAGAAAAGGGAGTAAAAACGAAATGGATAAAACAGAGAACAAGAAAAAAATGTCCGTTGTTCAAAAGATGATCATCGCCCTGGTCGGCGGACTTGTAGTCGGACTGATCTTCATGTTTATCCGCAGCTCTATGCTGGACTCCGGAAATGAAGGCACATGGGACATTATCAACAAGATCCTGTTCCAGGATATCACAGCAGCTGACGGAACCGCGGCGCTTGGTCTTTTCTACATCATCGGACAGCTCTTTATGAGGGGCCTGCAGGCGGCCATCGTACCGCTGGTGCTCTGCTCCCTGAGCCTTGCCATGTGCAGTATCTCCAGCTCCTCCAAGCTGGGAAGGATCGCAGGGCGCACAGTCCTTGGCTTTGTCTGCTTTTACATCGTGGGCGCCTTCTTTGGAGGACTTGTGGCTTACGCTATGAAGACAGCCGGACTTTTCAATGTAAAGCTGCCTTCCGAGGCGGTTACAGACGCGGCCACCATCGACCAGTTCAACCCGCTGGCCACCATCGTGACAGCCGTTCCGTCCAACATCGTCGAGTCCATGAGCAGCAACAACAGCATCCTGGCGGTTGTGGTAGTGGCCATCGTCATCGGCCTTTGCATGAACGTGCTGGGAGAGAAGACAGATCCCCTGAAGCATGTGCTGGAGGCGGGAAGCGAGGTCATCAACTTCTACCTGACCTTCCTCATCAACAAGGTGGGCCCTGTGGCTATCTTCTGCCTGGTATCCCGTACCTTCGCCATCTACGGCGCTGAGTACCTGGCGCCGGCGGCGGCCTACATCGTGGGAGCTATGCTGACCCTGTTCGTTCTTGTTGTGACCATCTACCCCATCGGTATCTGGCTGACAACAAGGCTGAACCCCTTCAAGTTTATCAAGAAGATCGCCAAGGTAGGCGTGTTTGGATTTTCCACAAACTCCTCCGCGGCGACCCTGCCCCTGAACACAAAGACAAACCTGGAGGAGCTGGGCTGCAGCAACGAGATCACCAGCTTCGTGCTTCCGACAGGTATGACTATCAACATGAACGGAACCACCGTTATGCACATGTTCGCAGTGACCTTTATCGCCACAAGCGCGGGCATCGACGTGACACCGGCCAACCTGGTCGTTGTGGCCTTCCTCTCCATCTGCGCGGCCATGGGCTGCCCGGCTATCCCGATCGCAGGAACGACCCTGATCGTGACCATTCTCTCCGGTATGGGCTGGACCTCCGATCTGTGTATGATCGCCTACGCCCTTGTCGTAGCTATCAACCGTCCTGTTGAGATGGCGCTCCTGCCTCTGAACGTAATCGGCGACGCTGCCACAAACGTCATCGTAAACGCCAAGGAAAAAGAGATCAATCTGGACGTATACAACAGCTAAACAAACCAATTCTTTTAAATCGATCCCTTTAAATAGATGTTGCGTGAAAGAGAGACAGAATTTATAATAGAAAACGGCCCGCCGGGAGACGGCGGGCTGTTTTTGCGCCTCGGAAAATTATTCGGGGCAGGGAGAAAGAGAAATGGCGAAAAAGATTTTAAAAAATATCCTGAAAAAAGAAACGGTATTCTGTGTGTCCCTTCTGCTGGCGGTCCTGTCCGCCTTTTTTGTGCGGCCGGACGGGGTCTATCTGACTTACCCGGACTGGCGCACCATTGCGCTGCTGTTCTGTCTCATGATCCTTGTGGCGGGGCTCAGGTCTAAAGGCGTGTTTACACTGATGGGACACGCCCTCCTCAGGAGAGCGGGGAGTCTGCGGGCGCTGTCTGCTATCATGGTGCTGCTCTGCTTTTTTTCCAGCATGATCATCACCAACGATGTGACACTGCTTACCTTTGTCCCCTTTACGATGCTGGTGTTCCGCATGACCGGCCACGAGGACCGGATCGTGAAGCTGGTGGTGCTGGAGACCATTGGGGCCAATCTGGGGAGCATGGCCACCCCCATTGGCAATCCCCAGAACCTGTACCTGTATTCCATCTCAGACCTCACGGCAGGCGGGTTTGCGGGGGCGGTTCTCCCTTACGCGGGGCTGTCGCTTCTGCTTCTTCTGGCTGCTGTGCTTGCGGGGAAGGATGAGCCTTTAATGGAAGTGGAGATGGAGAAGAAGACGGAAAAGCATACTGAGAAGACGGAGAAGGGGAGTGGAAGGGGCAAGCTGGTGATGGAGATCCTTCCTTTCCTGGTTCTCCTGCTGCTCTGCCTTCTGGTGGTGTTTCGGGTGCTGCCCTATATTCCGGTTCTCCTCTGCGTGGCAGTGGCCGTGGCGGTACTGAACCGGAGGCTGTACCTGGAGGTGGACTATTTTCTCCTCTTTACCTTCCTCTTTTTCTTCATTTTTGTGGGGAATCTGAAGCGGATCCCACTCGTCAGCGAGGCCCTGATCTCCGCTGTAAAGGGGCGGGAGCTGTTGACGGGCGTGCTGGCCAGCCAGGTCATGAGCAATGTGCCGGCGGCCATCCTTCTGTCGGGATTTACGGACCGGATCCAGCCCCTCCTGACAGGGGTCAATCTGGGAGGGCTGGGGACGCTGATCGCATCCCTGGCCAGTCTCATTTCCTACAAGATCGTGACAAGAGAGTATCCCCGGAGCAGGGGGAGGTTTCTGAAGGTGTTTACATTCTGGAACATTTTGTTTCTTGCGTTGCTGCTTCTGGAGGCGTTGCTCCTGGGCGGGATGCAGGGATAATATTTTTTACGGACAGTCGGCTCGCCGGCTGTTTTTTTTTGTTCAAATCAGGGATGGATTGAGAGAAAATTGTGCTAAAAATGTAAAAAAATTCCAAAATAATTCAAAGAAAAGCATAAAATATACAATAGTGAGACAAAAATGAGACAAAAAATCATGAAATATTGACAAAATAGATAAATACGTCATAATTATAGTATAAAACAACAGAAAAGATTGAAAAAATAACCAAAATGTGTCTCAAAAATAAACAAATGAGACACGGAGAGGAGGAAAAGAGTGAAGGTGCAGAGGAATGAAAATGAAGCGCTTTATACACGGATATTGAGGGAAGAGCTTCAAATGGCACTGGGATGTACAGAGCCTGTAACGATAGCCTTTGCTTCTGCGTACGCCCGTAAGCTTCTAGGAACAATGCCCGATAGGATTGAGGCGCTCTGCTCTGGAAATATCATAAAAAATGTGAAGGCCGTTACAGTCCCTGAGACAGATGGAAGAAAGGGCATAGAGGCGGCAGTGTTGATTGGAGCTATAGGAGGAAATCCTGAAAAGGGAATGAAGGTTCTGGAAGATATTACAGAAGCTGACAGGCGGATGCTGGACATATTGTATCAGAAGAATATTGTTAGTGTAAAGCTTTTGGATACAGAACATGTACTGCACGTAGTAATTCATGCTTTCTCCGGAGAAAATAATGTGAGTGTGGAGATTCTGGACTCTCACACAGAGCTTGGGGAGGTAGTGGTAAACGGAAAAGTTTTCCATCAGCGTCAGAGAAAACAGGATGAAGAAATATCCAGGGAATTTATGAATGTCAGAGATATTGTGAGCTATGCGGATCATGTGCCGCTGGATCAGGTCAGAGACGTTCTCGAGGCGCAGATAGAGTGTAATACCAAAATTGCGGAAGAAGGAATGAAAAACAGATGGGGGTCTGAGGTCGGAAAGCGGACGGAAGGATTGAACTTTTTCCCGTTTTCAGAAATATGCTCCGGTGCTTCTGCGGGAAGTGACGCCCGGATGAACGGCTGCCCTCTGCCGGTTGTGATTAATAGCGGAAGCGGGAATCAGGGAATCACAGCCTCTGTTCCGGTTATCCTGTATGCCCGGGAAAAAGGGATTGAGGAGGAAAGAATTCTGAGAGCCCTCTGCGTGTCAAATCTTATAACGATACATCAGAAGACAGGGATCGGAAAGCTGTCAGCCTTCTGTGGGGTTGTCAGTGCTGCTGCCGGGGCGGTGTGTGGAATTGCTTATTTAAACGGTGAGACAGTTGAGACAATTTTGGAGATTATAGTCAACTCAACAGCAACCTGTGGAGGGATGATCTGTGACGGAGCAAAATCCAGCTGTGCGGCAAAGATAGCGACTGCGCTTTACAGCGCGTTCCTGGGATATGAGCTGGCAAAGAATAAGACAAGCTTCCGGGCCGGGGAAGGAATTGTAGCAGATGACGCCGAACAGACGATCGCAAATATAGGCAGAGTTGCATCGAAAGGAATGAGAAGCACGGACAGAGAGATTTTAGAGATTATGCTCGGACAATAGGAGGGATGATTTGACTGATAAGGAGATGACAGCGAATGGAACTGATTGCGTTGAAGGATGAAATAAAGCAGCTGGCTTATACACTGAAAAGACTTCTTGACACAGACATTATTGTGGTGGACAAGCATATGAACAGGGTGATTAATACATTTGAATATCATCAGGCTCCAATTGGGATAAAAGTGAATTCGGTTGTCGGGAATATTATTGTCACTGCGAGGGAAAAGGTGGTAAAAGACCGGAGGTGTTCAGAGGAATGTAAAAAATGTCCGGAATACGAACAGTGCGAGATAGGAAGTATAGCTGGCGTGCCCATTATGGAAGGGAAAAGCTGTGCGGGTGTCATTGCCATTCTGGTGAGACCGAGGCTAGATGGAAGGATGAAGTGGACTCTTGAGGATGCGGTGGATTTCCTGCGTCAGATGGCGGAAATGATATCAGGGAAAATACAGAGGAATTATCTTCAGGAGCTGGCGGCGAGTATTGACAAATCCGCTAACGGACTTCTGGATAAAGTGCAGGAGCCAATAGTTGTCTTTGATGAGAATAGAAGAATATGCTTTGCGAATCAAAAATTTCAGGAGTTTTTCCTGGAGGAGGGGGAGGCGGCGCAGGGTTATCCTTTGGATGAATGTCTGGAAAGAAGGAGTATGTATAAGCGGCAGAAAGAGCAGGGATACACTGTAGGGGCAAGATTTTTTAAAGAGACAAGCGGAATTCTCAGGCTTGCGTCAGAACAGAAAAATGAGTTGGAGGAAGAGACAGAAAAGACGGCCTTTTTTTTTGAGTATGTTGATGTGGCATTTATGAAAAAGAAGCAGGCCAGGATGTTCAAGCTTCCGGAATGGATCGATCTGTACTTTTCAGACAGCGATGCTATGAGGCCCGCGAAGGAAGCCGCGAAGCAGGCCGCGTATAATGAGCTTTCCATGTTGATCGAGGGGATGCGTAAAGAAGAAAATGATGAGATTGCGAAAATGTTCCTTCTGAAGTACGCCGCGGACGGCGGAGGAATCCTGGAGGTAGAATGTGGAAAGATTGAGAGGATTCTGGAACAGGAGCTTTTCGGAGTACCGGGGAAATTTCAGGGCAGTGTAGTCATGGCGGGAGGAAGAGCCCTTGGCCTGTACTCCATAGAGAAGCTGCCCCTTTATCTTCAGAAAAAGCTGGTAGAATATCTGACTCTTCTTCAGGCAAAGGAGGGATATGGAGAAAATATACGTCTCATAACGACTTCAGAGACAAAGCTTGAAGAATATGTAAAAAGAGGATTGTTTTTGGAGGAGCTGTATTATTACGTCTCGCAAAATCACATTAGAATGACAGACATTGTCGAAAACAGAGAGGATTTGAAATTTTATTTCAGGCGCTATCTAGACTATTACAGCCGCGTATATCACAGTACGAGCTGGAAAGGGGACGATACGATAATTGGTTATCTTGCGGAATGTGAATGGCCTGAGGGCAGACAGTCCATACGGACGTTTTCAGAGATCGTTATCAGAAATACAGTGAAAAGCAAGATTACCCTGGAGGAAGTGAAGAGGCTTCAATTTAAATATGGGTTTAAAAAGGCGGAAAAAGGAGGGAAGTGCGATCCAGACAAAATAAGAGAGCTGCTGCTGTACAGCGAAAAAAGCAAAAAGGATATTGCGAAGGAGCTGGGAATAGGGAGAGCCACCCTTTATCGCTGGATGAGCAAGTATGATATCTGATAGAAAATAAAAGAGGAGAGAGGTATGGGTATTATGACAGGAGAAGAAAGAATCAGGGCACTGACAGAAGGAGGAAGGATTGACAGGACACCAGTAGGTGGCTGGTATCATATGCCGCTGGTAGATAAGAACGTAACAGACTTTACGAGGATGCTTATCGCTTCTACAGATTTTAATCATTGGGATTTTATCAAGATCATGACCAACGGGAACTACTATACAGAGGCGTTTGGGGGAAAGATACAGCCTTCCACAGTGGCGACCCAGTGGTGCGGAAAAATCGAAAAATATCCGATTGAGTCGGCGGAGGACGCCGCAAAGCTCCCGGTTTTAGATGTGGATAATCCTGTGTTTGACAGGGAGCTGAAGGTTTTAAAAAATCTGAAGCGGCATTACGGGGATAGCATACCGCTGATTGCTACGATTTTTAATCCGCTGACTGCCGTTCAGGAGTGTGCGGGCTGTCTGGATCCTGGACCAATCAAAAAAATGATGAAGGAGGATCCGGAAGCACTGCACAAAGCGTTGAGGGCGATGACAAAAACCAATCAGAATTATTTGGACGCGCTGTTTGATGAGAGGATTGACGGTATTTTTCTGGCAAACCAGTATGCCATGTCTCATATTCTGACGGAGCAGGAATATGACGAGTTCTGTGAACCGTACGAGAGACAGATCATTGAGTACTGTAAAGGGAAAACCTGGTTCAATATGATACATGCCCACGGAAATGCCAACCTACGTATGGACAGATATTACGGATACGGCAATGACGTCGTGCAGGCGCTGAACTGGGAGAACTGTCCGGCTGACACGAAAGAAGAGGACATTACAAGGATTGCGGATGTGCGGCAGAGGACAGACAAGGTTATCATAGCCGGTATTGATCAGGATCATGACTTCCTGACTGCGAACAATGACAGAGAGGAAGTTAAGGCAAGGCTGGTTGCGAGGTTTAGGACAGCGCTAAAAGAGAATGGAGACAACCGGTTTGTGTTTGCTCCCGGCTGTGCGCTTCTCCCGGGAGGAACATATCTGAACAGTCTGATCTATGAGGTGGCGGAAGAGTATGGCAGGAGCTGAAAGCCGATACAAGAAAGAGGTGATCTGATTGATAGAGATTAAAGATTTATGCAAGAAATTTGGCGACACGCCTGTATTGGAAGGAATCAATGTGACGATTGAGGATGGAGACATTTATGGGCTTGTGGGGGTCAGCGGAGCCGGGAAATCCACGCTGCTCAGATGTATTAATGGCCTGCTTCCCTTTGAGGAAGGCAGTCTGATAGTAGACGGTATTGACATCAAGACACTGAGAGGCAAAAAGCTTCGGGAATTTCGTTCTAATGTAGGGATGATTTTTCAGCAGTTTTCCCTCCTTGAGAGGATGAACGTGATGGACAATGTCTGCCTTCCTATGCGGTGCCTGAAATATAATAAGAAGGAGATGCAGAAGAGGGCGTTGGAGAATCTGGAGCTGGTGGGAATGGCGGAGAGAGTCAAAGCTCTGCCAAGAGAGCTGAGCGGTGGTCAGAAGCAGAGAGTGGCTATCGCCAGAGCCATGGCTCTGAATCCTAAGATTCTGCTTTGCGATGAGGCCACCTCAGCCCTGGATCCGAATATTACCCAGTCCATTCTGGAGCTGCTGAAGGAGATCAACAGGAAGTCAGGGATTACGATCGTAGTTGTCACACACCAGATGGAGGTTGTGAAGAATATCTGTAATAAGATGACGATCCTGAGCCATGGCAAGCTTACAATCAGCGGAGAGGTGAAGGACATTTTCCTGAATCATCCGGAGACGTTACAGGAGGTACTGGGAAAGAGTACCGAATTTCCGAGAAAAGAAGGGAAGATCTATCTGGAGATACAGCAGGGAATCGAAGGAGAAAAATCAACAGAGTACATTCTCTCTGAGCTGGCAGTACAGGCAGGAGTCAATTTTAATGTTGTGTGGGGCGGGATGGACAGATACCGCAGCAGCGTAGCTGGAAATATCGTTCTGGAGTTTCCGGCTGAGGAGAAGGACAAGGCTCAACAGTACCTGGACAAGAGACAGATTTACTGGAGAGCTCGATAAACAAGGAAAGGAGAAATGGTGAGGGAATCATCATGTGTAAAACGTTATGAGTATGGACAGATTAGTATTTGATATTTTGCTTCCCGGGCTGGAGGAGACGATGATCATGTTTCTGGCCTCCTGTGTAACCTGTGTCATCATCGGACTGGTTCTGGCAATTCTGCTTGTGACGACCAATCCATATGGGCTGAGACCAAACAGGCTGGTGTACGGTATTGTCAGCACGATTATCAATGTGCTCCGGTCGATCCCTTTTCTGATTCTTATCATTGCCATTATCCCTCTCACAAGGGCAGTGTGCGGAACAATTATCGGAACCGAGGCAGCCATATTTGGAATTACCATTGCCGCGTCTCCGCAGGTGGCAAGGCTTCTGGAGAGCAGCTTTAAGGAAGTAAATCCCGCACTGATCGAAGCGGCTAAATCCTTTGGGGCCAATGATCTTCAGATTACTTTTTACATCATTATAAAGGAAGCAATTCCTTCCGCTGTCACCAATGTTACATTGGCCATCGTATCCATCCTGGGCTTTACGGCCATGGCAGGAGTTGTGGGAGCCGGAGGCCTTGGTGCAGTGGCGCTCACATATGGTTATCAGAACTTTGATGATCTGGTAATGTACAGTACGGTTGTTGTGCTGATCATTTTGGTACAGATTATCCAGTGGGTGGGTAATTTGACATATGCAAAAGTAAAAAAATAAAAAAGAAGGGAGACAACATTATGAAAAAACGAACAAGAGTAGTAGCAGCGTTACTTGCGGGTTCAATGGTATTTGCTTTGACAGCGTGCGGGAGCAGCGGCGGCAGCGATTCGCAGGGCGAGGAAAAACAGAAGATCACTGTAGGCGTTCTTGCAAGGGACGAAGAGATCATTAACTGGATCGCGGATCAGCTTTCGGACAAATACGATATCGAAGCGCAGGTGTATTCAGAAACCGTATCCGTTATGCAGGCTGCCGCGGAAGGGGAAAATGAGCTGAATTACGTGGCAAATATTCCCTATCTGGAGTCCTACAACGAGAGCTACGGAAGTGATCTGATCTATTACAAGGATCAGGTGACAAACAGTCCCGTGTACGTGATCAGTCAGAAATATGAAAATATAGAGGATCTGCCGGACGGAGCATCTGTGGCAGTGGCAAACGATAGCTCTAACCGGAAAAGGGAGCTGAATATCCTTGTGGAGCAGGGACTGATCAAGCTGGATGAATCCGCAGAAAATCCGACAGTGCTGGATGTGACATCCAATCCCAAAAATCTGAATTTAATGGAGATTGACGCAAGAAGCCGTGTAGGGGCGCTGCCTGATCTGGATGCGGAGACTATGCCAGCCATGACCTTCTATCAGATGGATCAGGAAACCATAGACAGCTGTTATATCATTGCGTCTGAGTCAAATCAGGCATGCGCGGATCAGGGCGGACAGGGGTTCTGCTGCCTGAAGGAAAATGAGGATTCACAGTGGATGGAAGACATCTGGGAGACAGCATGCTCAGAGGAATTTGCCGACTGGCTGACAGAGACATATGGCGATGCAAGAATCCCTACCGGATACTGGTTACAGAGCGGACAGCTCAGCTATAAGAATCCAGTATTTGATGTTCCGGACATCTATTAATTGAAAGAGAGGAGAAAATCATATGGCAACTGTTATTGTATCTACAAGTCTGCAGTTTACAGAAGAGGAAAGCAGAGAATTTGTAAAGGTGATCGGAGATGCGGCCGTAAAGGCGTTTCGTCTTCCGGAGACACTCAGAGACGTTTATTTATACCCAATTCCGGAGTGCTGTAATACACCGCACGAGGGCGGACAGATTACTTTCTTTATCTATACAGCCCCGGGAAAGCCTGTTGAGTATAAGAGAGATATGGTACAGGGAATACAAAAAACGGTGGATGACTTTTTTAAGGGCAGGAAAGTAAACACGGTGGTTATTATTAAAGAGCATCCGGATGAGAATGTGGGAGCAGGAGGTGTCCTGAGATTGGATGCTAATGCGGGAAAATAAGGAGAGGTACGGATTTGAGAAAACAGATAAGGGAATATGCAAAAAAAATAAGACCTGAAGTAACAGAATGGTTCCATTATCTGCACACACATCCGGAGCTGGGATTCTGTGAGGAAAATACGGCGGCCTTTGCGGAGAATATACTGAAAACCCACACAGATATGGAAATCCGCCGCATAGGGAAGATCGGGATAGCAGCTGTCATGCGGACAGGGGCTCCCGGGCCTGTGCTGGCCTTCAGGGCAGACATGGATGCGCTTCCTATACAGGAGAATCCAGACCACAGCCCCTGTTCTGTCAATCCCGGAGTGATGCACGCCTGTGGTCATGACGGACATACGGCTACCCTGCTGGGAGCGGCTGTCATTCTGAATCAGATGAGGGATGAGCTGGGAGGAGAGATCCGGCTCATCTTTCAGCCAGCAGAGGAAGTACAGCCGGGTGGCGCGAAGATGATCGAAGAAAGCAATATACTGGAAGGAGTGGATCGGATTTTCGGACTGCATTACAGTATTGACGAGGAGGTGGGATTTTTTTCTGTCCGCCCCGGAGCAAATTTTGCAGCCAATTATAAATTTGATATCCGACTTACAGGAAAGGAGGGGCATGCTGCCTTTCCTCATCTCGCTCAGGATATGATCCTGGCAGGAGCGGAGCTGACGTGCATGCTGAACAGGATTGTATCGAGGAAAATCGATCCCATGTCTTCCGCGCTTCTCAGCGTGACACAGATTCATGGCGGCACGACCTACAACAGCCTTCCGGAGGAGATCCATATCGGAGGTACGCTTCGCTTTCATGATGAAAAGTGCAGAGACATTCTGATAGAGAACATGGAAAACACGGTGAAATGTATTGGTGAAATGTATGAAGCAGATACGGAGATAGCTGTAGAAGAAGGCTGCGGTCCCCTCTGTAATGAGGCAGGGACAGAAAAGGCGGTAGAAGAGATCCTGTCCCGCCATTTTGGAAGGGAGCATATTCTGGATCACCCGCCTGTTATGGGATGCGAGGATTTTTCAGAATATCTGAAAAAAAGAAAAGGGTGCTATTTCCGGGTGGGAGCCAGATACACAGAGGAAGACGGAACTGTATACCCCACTCATAACAGCGGATTCCGGCTGAATGAGGAGGCTCTCGTATATGGAGTGGAGAGCATTGTAAGTATTCTGACAGAGATGCCGCAATATCTAAAAAAAGCTAAACGAAAGGAGTGAACATTATGAAATATATGGAGATTGGACGATCCGGAATTAAAGCATCCGTCATTACGATGGGAGCTATGGGAATCGGCGGAGGGACATGGTGGAGAAATTCGGATGATGACGAGTCCGTCAGGACAATCCACAGGGCCTTGGAGCTCGGAATCAACACTATTGACACAGCGCCGGTATACGGATTTGGACACAGTGAAGAGGTGATTGGAAAAGCAATAAAAGGAAGGCGTTCTGAGTATATCATTGCCACAAAGTGCGGCCTGTGGTGGGACGATGATGAGGGAAGCTTCCGGTTTGAGAAGGATGGACATCGGGTTACGCGAAACCTTACCTCCCATGCTATCAGGACTGAGATAGAAAGAAGTCTTAAAAGGCTGGGGACAGATTACATTGACATCTACTATACCCATAATCCGGCATGCCCTCCGGTCATGACTCCGGTGGAAGAGACAGTAGGCACATTGATGGAGCTGAAAAAGGAGGGGAAGATCAGGGCAATAGGATCCTCCAATATGACGCCGGATGAGATCCGCGCGTATACCTCCTGTGGAGAGATTGATATCATACAGGGGCATTACAGTATGCTGGACCGCTCTGCAGAGAAGGAGATCATTCCGCTCTGCCGCGAACTGGGACTTTCCTTCCATGGATATATGCCTCTTGAAAGAGGGCTTTTGACAGGAAAAACAAAAGCGGATTACAAAGTGCAGCCGGGAGACGCAAGAGAAGACTCTCCATTGTGGAAGCCGGATAAGTTTCCGGAGGTACTTGGATTTGTGGACGGCCTGAAGGATATCTGCGAGAAATATCACTGTACGCAGCCCCAGCTTGCCGTGGCATTTCTGCTTGCCAGAGGTTCAGATATAAATGTGATCTGCGGCGCGCGCAGAGTATTTCAGATAGAAGACACAGCGCTGGCGGCAGATGTGGAGCTGGACGAGAGCGATGTGAAGGAGATACTGGATCGAATGGAAAAGATTGGCCTGTAGGCTCACGCGGAGGTACGGCAATGAAAAAAATTTTAAATGAAGATACGAGTAAAGTGGTGGAGGAAATGCTCTCCGGGTATTTGAAAGCATATGAGAGATACTATGATAGAGTGGGAGAGTGTAATGCATATCTCGCAAAGAGGAGAAGAAGAGATAAAGTTGCTCTGATCATCGGAGGAGGAAGCGGACATGAGCCTATGTTTGGAGGCTTTGTGGGGGAAGGGCTTGCGGACGGCGTAGCCTGCGGAAATATTTTTGCGTCTCCCAATCCTCAGTTGATCACGGAGACCGCCAAAGCTGCTGAGCAGGGGAAAGGTGTTCTGTTTGTATACGGCTGCTATGCGGGAGACAATATGAATTTTGATATGGCCGAGGAGATGTGCGACTTTGAGGATATAAAGACGGCTCATGTGCGCGTGAGAGATGACTGCGTTTCAGCTCCCAGGGAACGGTGGAAGGACAGAAGAGGCATTGCCGGGATGGCTTACGTTATAAAGGTCGCCGGCGCTGCGTGTGATGCCGGCCTGGAGCTGGAAGAGGCGGTCAGGGTGACGGAAAAGGCAAGAGACAGCATTGCGACTATTGGTGTGGCTACAAGTCCGGGCGCTATACCTGGAAACGAAAAGCCTGCCTTTGAGCTGGGAGAGGACGAGATTGAGTTCGGCATGGGGATCCATGGGGAGGCCGGGATTGAAAGGACAAAGATGCAGCCTGCTGACAAGCTGGTAGATCGAATGTACGCGGAATTGAAGAGTGAACTGAATTTGAGAGAAGGCGATGAAACGGCAGTTCTTGTAAACGGGCTTGGGTCCACGCCTCTTCTGGAGCTGGACGTAGTCTACAACGAACTTCGGAAGCATCTTGATATGGATGGAATAAAGGTTTTTGACTCTGAGATCAAGACGTGGTGTACCTGTCAGGAGATGGGAGGATTTTCCATCAGCATCCTGAGATTGGATGAGGAGCTGAAAAAGTATTACAGTGCTCCCTGCTTTTCGCCTTATTACGCCAGAGAAGCGCTGAAGTATTGATTGGAGGAACGAGATAAATGAAGAGCATTGCGATAGAACAGACGAGAGAAATGCTCTGTGAAGTATGCAGGGCGGTTATCGGGCAGAAGCCTTATCTCACAGAGGTTGACAGCAAGATTGGTGACGGAGACCACGGAATCGGCATGGCGGGAGGTATGGAGAAGGCGGAAAAGGCTCTTACAGACAAAACAGACTTTGACAGTGTGAATGAAGTTTTCAAGACAATGGGGATGGCGATGCTGAATTCAATGGGCGGAGCCTCAGGAGTTATCTTTGGAACCATGTTCCTGGGAGGAATCAAAGGTAAAGAGAAGATGACCGAACTGACCTGTGAGAATTTTCCGCAGATTATGAGAGATGCACTGGAGGCTGTGAAAAAAAGAGGCCAGGCGCAGCGAGGAGATAAGACGATGGTGGATGCCTTTGAGCCTGCTGTGGAGGCTATGGAAGAAAACAGGAATAGTCTGGAGGAAATGCTGGAGAAGGCTGCCAACGCGGCAGAGCAGGGTATGGAGGACACGAAAAAATATGTTGCCAAATTCGGACGTGCCAAATCTCTCATGGAACGTTCTGTTGGGTATCAGGATGCCGGGGCTACATCCGTTGCTATTATTTTTAAGGCTATGAAAGACTATGTAGAAAAGGCGGACTGAAGTCTGCGTGCGGGAAAGCCGGGAAGAATTTGAAAGGGAAGAAACTGTCAGAAAATATCTTGTTTGACAACTATATGCTGGCAGCTCTGATCATTCCCCTCGTCGCAGAGCAGATGCTGGCAGTGCTGGTGGGGATGGCAGACAGTATTATGGTGGCGGAGGTAGGAGAGGAAGCAGTATCGGGGGTATCCCTTGTGGATACGATTATGGTGCTTCTTAACAATGCGTTTTCAGCGCTGGCAGCAGGCGGGGCAGTTGTTGCGGGACAGCTTCTGGGACATGGGCGAAGAAATGAGGCCCAGAAGGCTGCGGATCAGCTGGTGCGGGTTGTCACGATCTGTGCAGTCATAACTACAACACTGATTTATATAGGCAGAAATTGGATTTTGTGTGAACTTTTTGGACAGATTGATCGGGGAGTTATGAGACATGCGGAGACGTATCTTCTGATCGTGGCGGCCTCCATTCCCTTTGTTGCACTATACAATGGCGGAGCTGCAATATTCCGAATTATCGGAGCAGCCCAGGCTCCTATGTATGTATCTCTTATCATGAATGTTATAAATATCTCCGGAAATGCTATGTTCATTTATGGCTTTCACCGGGGAACAGAAGGTGTGGCAGTTCCTACTCTGTTTTCCAGGATCGTGGGGGCTCTCCTCATCGTGATTCTTCTGCAGAACAAAAAGAGAGAGTTGCATCTCAATATTTTCTCTAAGTGCGTGCCTGACAGAGTGATGATATGTAAGATATTGAGTATTGGAATCCCAAACGGGCTGGAAAACGGAATGTTCCAGCTGGGGAAAATTATAGTTCTCAGTCTGATATCCACATTTGGGACTTATGCAATTGCGGCAAATGCAGTTGCCAATATTATTGGATCCTTTCAGGTGCTGCCAGGGATGGCGATTACTCTGGCAGTAAATACTGTGATTGCCAGATGCGTGGGGGCGGGAGACTATATTCAGGTGAGATATTTCACGGGAAAGCTGATGAAAATTACATATATCTGCCTGTTTATCATAAACCTTCTTATTGTTTTGCTTCTACCATTTATTTTGGAGGCATATCATCTTTCGGACAGGACAGAACAAGTGGCATCGGTTATTGTTGTTTTTTATGCCTTCTTTACAGTAATGATTTGGCCGGCGGCATTCACGGTTCCTGCCGTTTTGCGGGCTGCAGGAGACGCCAGAGTCTGTCTTGCGATTTCTGTTGTATCTATGTGGATGTTCAGGATTATTTTCAGCTATATCCTGGCAAGAGCTACTGATTGGGGAATATATGGAGTATGGGTGGCAATGATTATTGACTGGATTGTGAGGAGTATCTGTTTTGCTTTGAGATATTTCAGCGGCAGATGGAAACAAAAAGCGGTTGTATAGGGAAAGGCAGAAAAAAGCTGCCGGGGCATTATATGAAAGGCCCCGGCAGCCTTTTTTGCCTGAAGTCCTCTCGGCATGATGCGTATAGCAGGTTGTTTTGGCTTCTTGTAATATTCCTTTGTATAAGCTATCATATCTAATGAAGAAAATCGACAGTCAAACTCACAAAGGAGGGACAACATGCGCTATCAGATCAACCACAACTGGTACTTTACACAGCACTATACCGGAAGTCTGAACAGCATGCCGTCTGAGAGGCTGGAGGAGCTGGAGAGGGTTCAGCTTCCCCATACAGTGAAGATGCTTCCTCTGCGCTACTGCAACGAGAAGGATTATCAGATGGTAAGCGCTTACATAAAAGAACTGGACATTCCCAGAGACTGGGAGGGAAAATCCGTCGCGCTGACACTGGAGGGCGCTGCCCACCAGGCGGAGGTGTACTGCAACGGAAAATCCGCCGGCGTCCACGGGTGCGGATACACAGCCTTTGAGGTGGAGCTCTCGGGGCTTTTGCGGTACGGCCAGACAAACCGGATCGTGGTCAAGGTGGACAGCCGGGAAACTTTGGATATCCCGCCCTTTGGCTATGTGGTGGACTATCTGACCTACGGAGGCATTTACCGCCCGGTCTACCTGGAGGTGAAGGAGAAAATTCATTTTCGGGATGTCTTTGTCATGCCGGATGACAGAAAGCATCTGGAGGTAAAGCTGGAGGCGGAGGGAGCCCGGGGCTGCCAGATCCGGGCCCGTGTGCTGGGAGAGGACGGCGAGATCTTCGCCCGGCTGGAGGAGCAGGGCTTCCAGGATCATTTCCACATGCATGTGCCCCGGGCAGGGCTTTGGGATACGGAGCATCCCCGGCTCTACACGCTGCACCTGGAGCTCCTGAAATTCGGGAATGTCAAGGATACAGAGGAAGTCCGCTTTGGCTTCCGGAGGATCGAGATGAAGCCGGACGGATGCTGGCTGAATGGGAACCGGGTGAAAATACGGGGACTGAACCGGCACCAGAGCTGGCCCTATATGGGCTATGCGGCGCCGGCCAGAGCGCAGAGACTGGATGCGGACATCCTGAAATATGAGCTGGGCTGCAATGCGGTGCGCACCAGCCATTATCCCCAGAGTCATGCTTTTATCGACCGGTGCGATGAGCTGGGGCTTCTGGTCTTCACGGAAATCCCCGGCTGGCAGCACATTGGCGGGGAAGAGTGGAAGGAGCAGGCTGTGAGAAATACGGAGGAAATGATCCGCCAGTACCGGAACCATCCCAGCATTTTCATGTGGGGCGTCCGGATCAATGAGAGCCAGGACGATGACGGACTCTACCAAAGAACCGTAGAGACGGCCCGCGGCCTGGATCCAACCAGGCCAACGGGCGGCGTGCGCTATCTGAAAAAGAGCCACTTGCTGGAGGACGTATACACCTACAATGACTTCAGCCACACAGGGGATAATCCGGGCTGTGATGCCAAGGCGGCAGTGACGCCGGATATGGAGAAGGCCTACTTTATCACAGAGTACAATGGGCACATGTTCCCCACAAAGGCATTTGACGATGAGGAGCACAGGAAGGAGCACGCCATGCGCCACGTCCGGGTACTGGACAGCGCGGCCTCCCATGCGGATATCGGCGGCACCTTCGGGTGGTGTATGTTTGACTACAACACCCACAAGGATTTTGGCAGCGGGGACAAAATCTGCTATCATGGCGTCCTGGATATGTTCCGCAACCCCAAGCTGGCGGCCAGCGTCTACGCCTCCTGCCAGGAGGATCGGCCGGTGCTTGCGGTCAGCAGCACCATGAGTATCGGGGACCACCCGGCGGGCCAGATCGGCGAGGTGGCGGTCTTTACCAACGGGGATAGGGTGCGTCTCTATAAAAATGATGCCCTGGCAGGAGAGTATTTTCCCACCAGGAAATATCCTCATCTTTCCCATCCGCCGGTGCTGATCGGGGGAGATTCGCCAGCAGAGCGGACTGCGCCCGGGGCTGATGCCAGCCAGGCAAAGACATCCGGGACAGACGGAGGCCGAGCAGAGGCGGGACAGGCAGACGAGAGGCGGAGCGGCGGCCTGACAGGCTGGCTTCGCAGGCTGTATGAGGCCGTGCTCGGAAGGAAAGAGCAACCGGAAATGGCTGTGAACGGCGAGGCTTCATCGCAGGAGGAGACCGACGAATACATGGGCAGCTGGGGCGTGGAGACAGCTGTGTGGAGGTTCCAGGCCCTGCGGGGCGATCAGGTCATCCGGACAGTCACCATCTCGCCGGTGGAGAAGATCCATCTGGAGGGCATCTGCGACACAGATGTGCTCACGGACGATGACACATGGGACATGGCCACCATCCGGCTGCGGGCTGTGGACCAGAACGGCAATCTGGCTCCCTACGCCCACGATGTGCTACGGTTTGAGACGGAGGGATGCATTGAGCTGGAGGGTCCTGCTCTGGCAGCTCTCGAGGGAGGCATGTCAGGTTGCTATGTCCGCACCAGAGGGGAAGAGGGAACCGGAAGCCTGACGGTGTACCGGGGAGAAGAAAAAGAGCTGATCTTTGCGTTTGATGTAAAGGCTCACAGAGATAAGCTTTAGAAGGCTGGGGGAACGTTGAAGATAAGAACAGAAGAAACAGATAAGAAACAGTATATTTTTGATAACAGGGCATTGACGGCTCTTATCATTCCGCTGATCATTGAACAGATGCTGGCAGTCCTTGTGGGAATGGCGGACAGTATCATGGTGGCCAGTGTGGGGGAGGCGGCTGTGTCCGGGGTCTCTCTTGTGGACAATATCATGGTGCTGCTCATCAATGTGTTTGCCGCCCTGGGAACCGGCGGCGCCGTGGTGGCAGGCCAGTATCTGGGACAGCAGAGGAAGGAGAAGGCCTGCCAGGCGGCGGAGCAGCTTGTCTGGTTCATCACCGTGTGCGCCGTGGTCATTACCCTTCTCATCTACGCCTGTAAATACTGGATCCTGCACGGTGTTTTCGGCCAGATCGAGGCGGATGTCATGGGACATGCGGACACCTACCTGATGATCGTGACCGCCTCCATCCCCTTTATCGCTCTCTACAACGGCGGGGCGGCCATTTTCCGTACCATGGGAAATTCCGAGATTTCCATGAGGGTTTCCATTGTTATGAATGTCATCAACATTTCCGGAAACGCCATTTTGATCTACGGCTTTCACAGGGGGACAGAGGGCGTGGCTATCCCCACGCTGGTGTCCAGGATGACGGCGGCCATACTCATCATGATCCTGCTGGCGGACCGGCGGCGCGCCATCTATGTGAGACCCTCCCGCGGATACCGGCCCGACTGGGATATGATACGTAAAATATTGGGTATCGGCGTGCCAAACGGGTTGGAGAACAGCATGTTCCAGCTCGGGAAGATCATCGTGCTGAGCCTTGTCTCCACCTTTGGCACCTACGCCATCGCGGCCAACGCGGTGTCCAATGTGATTGCCTCCTTCCAGGTGCTGCCCGGCATGGCTATCGCTCTGGCAGTGACGACGGTGATCGCCAGGTGCGTGGGTGCCGGGGACTACGGGCAGGTGAAATACTACACGAAAAAGCTCCTGTGCATCACCTACGCCTGCATGGTGGTCACCAACGTGATCATTGTGCTGGCTCTGCCATTGATCCTGAAGGCCTATAATCTGTCCAGCCAGACAGCGGAGGTGACAGCGGACATTGTCATTTTCTATGCCGTGTGCTGCGTGCTGATCTGGCCGCTGGCCTTTACTATACCGGCCACCTTCCGGGCCTCCGGGGATGCCAGGATGTGCATGGTCATCTCCGTTGTGTCCATGTGGATCTTCCGCATTATTTTCAGCTATATACTGGGGAAATATATGGGTATGGGAGTGTTCGGCGTGTGGGTGGCTATGATCATCGACTGGGTGGTGCGGAGCATCTGCTTTATCGCCCGGTATTTCAGCGGGAAATGGAAGCACCAGGCTTTGACCTAGCCGACCAGACCGTCTGCCGGAGAAAAAACGGTTTGCGGCTGCCGGACAAAATGTCGGTTTTTGTTGCCAACAGAGCCCTGCTACTTTATAATAGAACTATTCCATTGAGGAAAAAAATACGAGGAGGAACAAGCGGTGAAAAGAGAATTAGTCATTGTACTGGATTTCGGCGGTCAGTACAACCAGCTCGTGGCGCGCCGCGTCCGCGAGAGCAATGTGTACTGTGAAATCTATTCTTACAGGACCGATATCGAGACCATCAAAAGTAAAAATCCCAAAGGGATCATTTTGACCGGCGGTCCCAACAGCTGCTATCTGGAAGACTCACCTACCTATTCCAGAGAGCTTTTTGAACTGGGCATCCCGGTTCTCGGACTTTGCTACGGCGCACAGCTTATGATGCATGTGCTGGGCGGAAAGGTAGAGCGCGCTGCTGTGCGCGAATATGGAAAGACGGAAGTGATGGTGGACCGCAGCTCCAAGTTGTTTGAAAATGTATCCGAGAATACAGTGTGCTGGATGAGCCATTTCGATTACATTTCCCAGGTGGCTCCGGGATTCCGTATCACGGCCCACACAGCTGACTGCCCTGTGGCGGCAGCGGAAAATGAAGAGCAGAAGCTGTATGCCATCCAGTTCCACCCGGAGGTGCTCCACACCCAGGAGGGGACAAAGATGCTCTATAATTTCGTTCGCGGCGTCTGTGGGTGCTGCGGCGACTGGAGAATGGACTCCTTTGTGGAGAGCTCCATTGAGGCGATCCGCGAAAAAGTCGGGGACGGCAAGGTGCTCCTGGCTCTGTCAGGCGGCGTTGACTCCTCTGTGGCAGCAGGCCTTCTGTCAAGAGCCATCGGCAAACAGCTCACCTGCGTATTTGTAGACCACGGCCTTCTCCGCAAGAACGAGGGAGACGAGGTGGAGGCGGTCTTCGGACCGGAGGGTAACTTTGACCTGAACTTTATCCGGGTCAACGCCCAGGAGCGCTACTACAACAAGCTGGCAGGCGTGACCGAGCCGGAGCAGAAGCGCAAGATCATCGGCGAAGAGTTTATCCGTGTGTTCGAGGAGGAAGCAAAGAAGATCGGCGCAGTGGATTTCCTGGCCCAGGGCACCATCTACCCGGATGTGGTGGAGAGCGGCCTTGGCGGCGAGTCCGCAGTGATCAAATCTCACCACAACGTAGGCGGGCTCCCGGATTATGTAGATTTTAAGGAAATTATCGAGCCGCTCCGCGACCTGTTCAAGGACGAGGTCCGCAAGGCAGGCCTTGAGCTTGGCATTCCGGAGGAGCTTGTGTTCCGTCAGCCCTTCCCGGGCCCGGGACTTGGCATCCGCATCATCGGTGAGGTGACAGCTGAGAAGGTCCGCATCGTCCAGGATGCAGACGCCATCTACCGCGAGGAGATCGCAAAGGCCGGCCTGGATAAGGAGATCAACCAGTATTTCGCGGCCCTGACTAACATGCGCTCTGTCGGTGTCATGGGTGACGAGAGAACCTACGACTATGCCGTGGCCCTGCGTGCGGTGAAGACCATCGACTTCATGACAGCCGAGGCAGCTGAGATCCCATTTGAGGTGCTGCAGAAGGTGATGAGCAGGATCATCAATGAGGTCAAGGGAGTTAATCGGGTATTCTATGATCTGACGAGTAAGCCGCCCGGAACAATCGAATTTGAGTAAGTAAAAGAATTTGAGAACCCGCATAAACAGGGCGTTTGAAGCCTATCAAGGTTCTATTTGATAACAAAATGATAACACTGGCTGAAAAGCATTTATTTACTTTTCGCCGGAGGTTATCAGGTAAAATCCAACTGAAACCAATAGAAAAGGTCTTACTGAATTGAGTGAAATCAATTTGGTAAGACCTTTTTTGTTGGCTTTTTTTAATCTGTAGTATTTTCAGCTTTTCGCTTTTCACGCAGAGCGTCCAGATCCCGGCGGGTCTGTTCCCACTCCATTTTTGGATAGGTATAACGCCATTGATCATATTGCTCTTTGGTGATCTCGCCGGACTCCATTTTCTCTGCCTGCTGATACCATGCGTTAAACATATCCCACATACTATGGTAGGTCATTCCTGCGTCCTTGTCCAACCGGAGGCAGAGTTCGCCGTCCAGTTTTCCAATTTTCAGACCACGTGTATCTTCCAGTGTAAAGAGAGTGTGCATAAGTCCAATATCTGTGTCAATATCGGGAACATTCAAAGCGTTTGGCGATACTTCAAAGATCTGTGCCAATGCGTTTAAATATTTTTCTTTTGGGCTGCGAGCGCCTTTTTCATACTGGGCGATACGGACGTCTGCCTGAGAGTCGCTAAAACCCAGAAGTTTACCCAGATATTTCTGCGTAAAGCCACGGAGTAGACGGAAATAATGGATTCTTTCGCCAATAGCCATAATCATGCTCTCCTATCTGTTTTTTGATAGGTTGAGTATAACATAAAAGTATAGAAATAATCAAGAAAACCAATACAAAAAAGTATAGAAATTTCTGTAAAACCGCTTGACCAATACAGAAAAGTATAGAATAAATAAGAAAGTCTAACTATTAAAAGTCAAGACCTAAAATGAATATTTTGTATGAATTGCAGAAATGCATTTCAAATAAATCA
>NZ_SPGT01000032.1:0-24348 GCF_005845155.1 Clostridium sp. BSD2780061688st1 H5
AGGGCGGTAATGAGGTTTTGGGTGGCTTGTCTTAACATAAAATCCTCCGTTTCCGACAGCCAGCCCCACTATTCCGTGGTTTCATTGTACCACGGAATAGGGCGGGCTGTATAGCGGCAAATGTGTAAAATCTGCTTCTTTATGATTTGTCAAATTGCCGATTTTTGTGTAGCAGCGGCTTCCGCTTCCAATACCCGCGCCATTTTGTCGGCGGCGGTGGTCGTGGTATCTTTCTTGAAATAGCCGGACACGACAAGGACGGAATTGCCCATGCGGATTTCCGTCACGCAGTCGGGGCGGCGGGTGGTGCGGGTGTCGTGCTGCTGTCTATCTGCCATAGGCAATACTCCTTTCACTCGTTCATCAGTTCTTTCAAAAGCCCCAGCTTGTCCTGTGCGGCCTTTTTGCGGAAATTGCCGCCGGTACAGCACACCGGGGGACACATTTCCAGCACCCGGTCATAAATCCGGGAATGGGCGGTGTCTTTTGGGTGCTGCAACTCTGAAAGCGTGAGGTTGGTCGTGACGATCAGCGGCTTGCGGCTGCGGTAACGGCTGTCAATCACATGGAAAACCTGTTCCAGCCCGTATTCTGTCCCGCGCTCCATACCGAAGTCGTCAAGGATTAGCAGCGGATAGCGGCAAAGACGGGAAATATATTCATTCCTGCCCTCAAAGCTGGCGGCAAGGTCATTGAGGATAAGGGCAAAATTCGTCATATAGACGGGGATTTCTTTCTCCATGAGGGCGTTTGCGATACAGCCCGCAAGGTAACTCTTGCCGGTGCCGACGCTCCCCCAGAACAGGCAGCCCACATTCCCGGCGTAAGCCCGTTCCCAGTTCTTCACATAGTTGCGCGCCCGGATTGCCTGCGGGTTCTGGCCGTTGTCGTTCTCAAAAGTCCAGTCCCGCATGGCGGGGTCGGTAAAGCCCCGGCGTTTCAAGTCCTCTACGGTGTCAAGGTGCTTTTGTCGTTTCTCGGCGGCTTCCCGTTCCTCACGGGCGGCTCTCTGGCAGTCGCACTCTGCCGGGTGGCGGTCACGGCCAAAGACAGCGGCCTTGTCCGGCGCAAAATAGGCTTCTTTCGGCTTATGGCACTTGCCGCAGTACAGTAAACCGTCCTCGCCGGTGTAGTCCTCCGGCTCCGGGGTGGTGGCGGTCAATCTGTCAATCATTTCTGAAAATGTGGTGTTCATAGGCTCTCTCCCTCCTTGAATGAGTAATCGGGGACGCCCTGTTTTGCGGCTCCCTTTCTGTCCCGGTCTGCCCACATACGGACAGCGGCGGCATAGTTGCGGTAATCTTTCCCGGTGGCGGCGATATACTGGCTCAATTCCTCAATGAACCGTTCCAGCCTGTCGGGGTAGTCCTCTTTCAGTTCTGCGTATTCTGTTTCTGACAGGAAAATATTCTGGTATCTGCCAAAAGCTGCGGGCGGCTCCCCACTCGCTCCCATTGTTTGGTTCTCTGTAAGGTTGTTTATAGTAGTTTGGTTAGGGGACGGTTTTCCGACCATCATAAGGTCGGTTTTCTGACCATCAGTAGGTCGGTTTTCCGGCTCTGTGAGGGTCGGTTTTCCGGCCATCAGTTGGTCGGAAAACTGTACCTGTGGCACACGTGGCACTTTCACATATAGCCGGTTCGGTGCGGAGAAGCCGCCCCGTTCCCGTTCCAAAAGCCCCGCCATGTCCAGTTCGTTAAGCGCCCCCTTTATGGTGGTGCTGCCTTTATCCAGTATTTCGGCTATCTCCGCGATGGGATAGATAATATAAATCCTGCCCTTGTCGTCCTGCCACTTGTTTTTCTGTGAGAGGGTTGAGCGGTCTAACAGAAGCGAATACAGCAGCTTGGCGGTCTGGGAAATCTCCATTTTCAGCAGGAAACGGGGATAAGGCAGAAAGAGAGGCAGCGGCGTGTCTGCCATGATATAATCAGCGATAGTATCACCTCCCTGTGTTCGGGTTGATTTTGGCAGTTTGTCACGCATTAGGACGGCGTTTCCGGTGGAAAAGGATAAATGTATCGCGCACCCTTTGACACCCACGAAAAAAGCCTTGATTTATGCGGGTTTGAAAGGCTCTAAAGCGTGACATTTATGCCTTTGTTTCCGCTTTCGCTCGGCGGCTTTGATTTTCTTCATGCGTCCGGCGCAGTCCGGGCAGTATTTTCCCCGGTTTGACTTGGGGACAAAGGCCGCGCCGCAGACGGCACATCGTTTCCGGCTCCCCCGATACAAGAGGGCGGCGGCCAGTTCCCCGTCAAGGGGCAGGACAGCCACACGGAACCACCGGCACATGAGAGAAAGGGAAATGCTCTGGACACACACGCAAGGCTCCCCGTCATCTAACAGCAGGCAGTTCCCCCCGTCGTAGTTACAGCACTCATGCACCAGCCGCCGCGCCCGCCGGTGCTGGCGGTAGTCCATGCGGGGCAGCTTATCGCTCATGGCTCTGCTCCTTTCTGCGGTGCGGCTCGCTCCGGCGCAAAATCTGGTCGATGTTCCGCTTGACGGTCTGCAACTCCGTGTACCGCTGCTTCTGTTCGTGGTAGGTGTTATACAGGCTGGATTTCTTGGAAACAAGCTGCTCGATCTCGTCCTGCAACGCTTTCCGGGCGGGCAGCTTGGTAATGCCATGCTCCCGGAAATACCGGGCGGCTGCGTCGGCTATGATAAAATCGCTCTCATGTGCCTGCCGGTATGCGGCGCGGGCTTTCTCGGATTTCTGCGCTTTCAGCCCGTCGCGGGCGGGCTTGGTCTTGGCGTAGGCAAGTACCTGCCGCTGCAACTCCTTTTTCCCTTGCAGCTTCGTTTCCAGTGCTTTCAGCTTGCCGCTGGTCTGGCGCATTTCCTGATAGGCGGTATCAACGGCGGCTTCCAACTGCTCCGGGGAAGTGAAGCCGTATTCCTGATACACATTCAGCGTCGCGGCCATTTGTTTGAGGTTGTGCATGGTCGCCCAGCGTTCATAGCCCCGGCCTTTGCCCTCGGCTTTCTTCTGCTCAATGTCCACAAGCCGCTGCACACCGTCCTGTTTCGGGGCGGTTTGAGGGGCTTTTGTGGGCTGTATGCCGGTTTTCCCACGCCGGGGGTATTCGAGTATGGCCGCGGCCTTTTCTGTGGCTCTGGCGGCGTTCTGCTCCAAAACGGCAAGGACAGCGGCGCGGTCAAAGTCGTCACCCAGCTTCCGGGCGGTAATGGGCTTTGTCCTGTCCGGCGTAAGGTAGGAAAGCCGCCCCCGGCTCTCCTTGACGGCCACGCCCTCCCGCAGCAGCAGAGAGGAAAAGTCCTCGAATGAGGCCGCTGTAGACAGCGCGGCGCGTATGGTCTGCCGCAGCTTCTCCTTGTTCGTTTCAAACTTGGTCTGCCGGGGCGTGATACTATCGGCAATCATGGGGGCGTTCTGCTTGTCCAGCGCGGCCTGTCCCTTTTTCTGCGCCCAATACTCCCGGTCGGTGACGCGGTTCTTGCTGCCGTTCAAGAGGTCGATTTGATAAAGCCCCTCCCGGTGGCACATCTCCATGACTTCGGATTTGAAGTAGCGCAGGGCAGCGTCGGTACATCGGTGCTTGCAGCCGACTTTCGTATCGGCCGGCCTGTCCATGTAGGGCAGGAACGGCACTTCCTCAATCCGCAGGCTGTTTATGACGATATGCACATGAATGTTGCCGCTGTGGTTATGCCCGTCCGGGTGGGTGCAGACAAGGGCCTGGTGGCCGGGAAAATGCTCTTTACAGAATTGTTCCCCCAACGCCTGCGCCCGGTCTACGGTCAGGCCGTTGTCCGGCCCGTCCCGCGGGTCAAAGCTGATGATGTAGTGGTGGCTTTTCACATCTTCCCGCCGCTGGTTTTTCTGATAGCGGAGATTGGCCCGCATACACGCAACGGCAAAATCCTCCCCGTCGCAGTTCAGCGTGGACAGCCGGTAGTCCTCGCGGGGGATAAGCCTGCCGGTTTCATCAAGGACGGGCTTCATGGTAAACTCGTCATGCTCAAAGAGAAGATATTGCTCGGCGGCTCCGTAGTCGGCGTTTTTAGAGTTGATATGCTTGAGTGTTGCCAACCGCGTCACCTACTTTCTTGAGGACTTCATACTTGAGGGCGGCAAGGTCGGCTATGGCAGCGCGCACCTCGCCGGACAGCGCATTGTAAGGTGCGCCGTACTCGTTCAGATACCGGGCAATCTGATTGAGATTGCCGCCGATCCTGCCGTACTCGGCGGCCAGCTTTCCAACAGCGGAAAGCAGTTCATCATTGACCGCTGACACATGGATAACGGGGCGTATGGTCGTGCGCCGTATCGCCTGCCGGAGAAATTCCGACTGGCTGATACCATAGGGCGCAAGCCGCGCTGTGAAGTCGGCGTATTCATCTTCGGACAGCCGGGTTTTCACAACGCGGCTGCGGTGGGGTGTGTTGTATCGCTTCGGCATAGGCTGAAAACCTCCTCTCACTATTCCTATTGCTGAATTTTTTCGGATTTTGGGCGGAGAATTTTTCCCCTCACTCCTCCTATTGGGCAACTTTTTTCTACTTTGGGCGGAGAAATCTCTCTACCCCTTTCATTGCTGAACTTTTCGGGAAATAACAAAAATTTTTTTGCGTTTGGGGTAAAAAACTCTCTACTTCTCCCATTGGGCAACTTTTTGGAAAATAACAAAAACTGTTTTCAGTTTTTTCGCCCGCAAGGGCGCAAAGCAGGGTTTGGGGAAGGCACTCCCCAACAAGTTTCCCGCGAGGGGCAAAACCGCAGAATTGCGGATTTTGGCACCGTGGTAGAAACTTGCTCTCCGTGACTGCAAACTTTCTCTCACTTCCGTCCGCCACTTTTTTGGAAAACTGCAACCACAAAAGTTTGTTTCTCTTTTTCTGCTACTACTAATCCTGTAAAGGGCATTCCTGCCCGCTTTCGCTAAAATGACACCGGACGCAGTGGTTTCTACCCGGTGTTGGAGAAATCCTTTCTCTTTGCCCTCTACTACGGGTAAATGCTCCAAATGCCAAACACCAGGGCAGAAAAATTCCCTCCTCGCTTACTACTACAACCGGCAGGGGGCAAAATGGCCGGGAGCGGAGCCGGACAACAAAAAAAGCAGTAAATCTTTTTCAAGACTTACTGCTTTCGCTGGCCGCGTCGGTGGCGGCTGGTATTCAGTTTTTATGACTTGTCCGGTGGTTCGTCAAGCCGGAACTTGAATTGACAGTCAATTAACCGCTGCTTTACATAGTCCTCCACCTCGGCGTTGACCTGCCCGTTCACTTTTGAGAAATAGCGGATATATCCGGCGTAGTGGAGCAGGACAGCGTTCACGGCTTCTGGGTCGCCCTCACGGGCTTTGAGGATTGTTTCATAGGGGAGAAGTCTACTCATACCGGCTCACCCCCATTTCTTCGCGTAGCCGCTGCAAGGCAAGCTGGATATGCCGCCCCGCTGTGCTGCGTGACCGGCCAATACACGCGCCGATCACGCGCTGCGGCTGGCGCAGAAAGTAATAGCGCAGGATTTCTTCCCGCGTCTGCTCCGGCAAAACAGAGATCGCGTCGGCAAGGGCGGCGTTGCAGAGCAGGACGGTCTGACCGCAGACGGTAAATGGGTATTCCTCGTCCGGCTCCGACGCGGCAAACTGGACAAACTTCTCGTTCATCAGATAGTCAAGGGAAACTTGCCGTTCCCATTGCCGTTTAAGCTTCAAAATCTTGTCCAAGGCGGCACAGCGGATAACAGTCTTGCAAAAGGCGTTGTACCTGCGCTGGATATATTCTTGATAGGCTATCTGGTCGGTCATGGAAATTCCCCTTTCTGAATAATAGTGCGGGGCGGTGGCACTTCTTGCTGTCGCCCCTTGATTGCCTACCAGCAAAGGCGGGCGGGGCTGTCAACGGCTGCGCATATGCGCCGTTCATCTTGACCGTTGACTGGCTCGGCTGGGTTTGCTATTTACCCGACAAACTTGAATTTATTTTAAGCTATCACGTTTTACCTTCTTAAGCCTTACTATCATTACCATAGGAATTTCTTTGTTGGTTTTAAAACATTCTTCATAAAATCCATCAATGACAAATCCAGCTCTAAAACAAAGGTTAAAAATATCTTGTATGGAACGATGATAATAAATCTGCTCTTTCGGTTGCCCTTCAATCGCTATATCATAGTAACTGTGCGGTGTCATATATTTTTCAGTCAACGTGACAAAACAAGGGTGTTGCGTTGCAAAGACAAAAATTCCGCTTTCCTGCAACAGTTCATAAACAGCCATAAGAAGTGGTTCAATATCCGTAATATCCATAATTGCCATATTAGAAACTGCTTTCGTAAAGGCTCGATTTCTTTTTAATTCTAATATACTTTTTCTATCGGTCGCATCCGCCACACAAAATTCAATTTGTTTTGCATATTGTGATTGCCGTCTTTTAGCCAATTCTATCATTTTTTTGCTGTAATCAAAAGCGACAACCGAAGCGCCTCTTTGTGCAAGATACGAAGAATAATTTCCATTGCCACACGCAATATCCAAAATGTAATCCGCAGGATTAGGAGATAGAAGTTCCGTTACTTTGGGACGCACTACCTCTCTGTGAAATTCATTAGATTCGTCACCCATTGCATTATCCCAAAATTGTGCGTTCTCCTCCCAGATTTTTTTACTTTCCTCTGTTCCCATGTTCTCTCCCACTCCCCAAATTTGCTTTTTTGCTTCCATTAAATCTTCCTTACTATATTCCATTGTTACCCTCCATAACTTCTGATTGTTGCCGTCTTGACGATTATGTATCTTTACATTACCTTCTGAAACATATGGCGCACCTTGTCCAGGCGGCTGTTTGGACGGCGGGGCTGGATGACCGGCTGACCGACAGCGGCCTGATATCCTTTCAGCTCTGTAAGGCATACGCTCCGCCCGTTGGTGTAAAAGGCCAGATCAGTACGGTATGCCTGTATACAGCGGGCGGGAATCTCGCCAGTAAAGACAACTTCATCCTTTTTTACCTGGGCCGTTTCGATGGTGGCACAGTATTTCGGTGCATCATGATAAGCCCTGGAAAGGTATTCCTGGGGCGCATAGAGGATGAAGGAGAGATAAGGTTCCAGCAGCTGCGTCCCCGATTCCTTCAATGCCTGTTCCAATACAATCGGGGCCAATGAGCGGAAGTCCGCCGGCGTGCTGACCGGACTGTAATAAAGCCCGTATTCAAAGCAAATCTTACAGTCCGTTACGTTCCAGCCGAACAAGCCCTGCTCCAGCCCGTAACGGATACCATCCCTGACAGCGTTTTGAAAACTCTGGTTCAAGTATCCCAGCGAAACCCGGCTCTCGTATTGTACACCGGAGCCAAGCGAGAGTGGTGTAACAGACAGTCCTATGGATGCCCAAAACGGGTTGGGCGGCACCTCGATATGGATGGTGTGGCTGGCTGCTTTGAGCGGCCGCTCCATATAAATGACGGAGGGTTCCTTTACCACTGTTTCAAGCTTGTATTTTTCCGACAGCAAAGCGGAAACAACCTCCAACTGCACCCGGCCCAAAAAAGAAAGAATGATCTCATGGGTGATGGAATCCACTTCGCAACGCAAAAGCGGGTCAGTATCCGCAAGTTGCGTAAGAGCGTCCAGCAGCCGTTCTCTTTGCGCTGCCGTTTTCGGCGCAATCGTCGTCCGCAGCATGGGGAGGGGGTCCTCGCGCCACCTTTTACGAGGGAGCCGGGTTTGGTCCCCTAATACATCGTTTAACCTCACGCTGTCGCTGGGAAGGATAACAATTTCACCCTGATAAGCGGTGTCTGTCCGAACAATTTCCCCTTTGGATGGAATACGCATCTCTGTGATTTTCAGCTTTTCTCTCCCGGCCAGGGCCACCGTATCCCGCAGGCGCAGCGTTCCGCTGTATAACCGTAGATAGACACGCCGCTGGCCGCAATCGGTGTACTCAACCTTGAAAACGCTGCCGCATAGGGCGGCGCCCCCCTGTTCCCCAATCGGTTGGAACAGCCCTGTCACCGCATCCATCAACGGTTGAATGCCAAGGCCATTTTTGGCGCTGCCATGATAGACTGGGAACAGGGAGGCGTCTTGAACCCGCTGCTGTTCCTCCCGCGCAAGTTTTTCCCGGCTGATTGGTTCTCCTGCGATATACTTTTCCAATAATTCATCGTTATTTTCGATGACCGCATCCCATGCTTCTATGTCGGTATTTTCCTCCAGGACTATTTCCGGGGACAGCGACACCGTCTGCTTGATGATAATATCGGCGGAGAGCTTATCCCGAACAGACTGAACCACGCTCTGCAAATCAACGCCAGCCTGGTCGATCTTGTTGATAAAGATAACGGTGGGAATGTTCATTTTCCGCAGGGCATGGAACAGAATACGGGTCTGGGCCTGCACGCCATCTTTAGCGGAGATCACCAAGATGGCCCCATCTAAAACAGCCAAAGAGCGGTACACCTCCGCCAAAAAATCCATGTGGCCGGGCGTATCCACAATGTTAACTTTACATCTGTGCCACTGGAAGGAAGTGACTGCCGCTTGAATGGTAATCCCACGCTGCCGCTCCAAAAACATGGTGTCCGTCCTCGTTGTCCCTTTTTCGACGCTCCCCGGTTCTGAAATGGCTCCGCTGGCATATAGCAGGCTCTCCGTCAAGGTCGTCTTTCCAGCGTCTACATGGGCAAGAATGCCAATATTGATTATTTTCATGTGATTGTCCTCCTTTTACAGCCCGAAAGGGCACAAAAATCCCCAGCAGTAAAATACTTTTACCACTGGGGATTATAATTTGCGGACATACACATATACAGCATACACCTATTTGTGACTGCTGTTTTTTTGGATATGTCAAAATTGATAAGGCAAAAGTATTCTTAAATTGGGTACAAAAAATCAAGCCCCCACAAAAGGAACTATCATAATCCTTTGTTCCCACTATTTGATTATAGTTTTATTTAAGAATACCTTGCCGCATATTTTTTACTCCTTTTCTGGAATGAAGCTATTATATCACATCAGTTTTAGGAAAGCAAGTACCTAAAAGAAATTTTTCTTCCCCTTATATGTAACAATCATACCGGCTTCCTAGCGTTCAGAATGTTTTCTGCTGTCTGCTGTGGTGTTTGGTTGGAATTGTCCAACCAAAAGCCGATCCGTGGTGTTGTCTGCATTTTACTAAATACAAATTCAATGTATACAGAAAGATATAAGGAGTGGGAGGGATTCCGCCGTAGTTGGCATTGTAGGAAAATCCAAAAGTTTAGATTTTCCCACAATGCTTATCTTTTGGTCTTTGGTTCGGAATAGTGTAGTGCTGGCGGTCTATCTCTTGTTTTCGGTTGCTTGCTTCCTTACCGTACATGAGCATTCGCACCGGGGTTGTCGTTGCCGTAACCTTCCAGCAGGTTGATGACACCCCAGATGCCGAGACCAGCGCCCAGAGCGATAACGAGGGTCTGAAGAACGGTGATAGCCTGATTGAAAAATGCCATAAATTATAGTTAGCCGGAATCATTTGAAAAGTTTGATTTAGTCATTCATAGGCATACAAAAGCCGGAACAATCGGCACCCGGTTTCCGGGGCCTGATTCCGGCTGTCCTCCTTTTTTCATTATTTTTTGGTGATTGTCCGCTTTGTACGCCGATGGCCCCATCCGGGGCGGTTGAGGCGGGTAGATAAGATCACTCCTTTCACAGCGGAACAGATTTACACGCCCTCTGCGTCTACTTCATACACATCGTAGACCTCGTTGGGCTTGAGCTTGAGCCGGGTGGACAGGAACGCCTCGATGTCAAAGGCGTTCTTGGGGTCCGCGTCGGCGGTGTACGGGTAATTGGGGTGCTTGGTGATGTCGTACTTGTCCGAGAGGAAAGGCCGCACACCGCGCAGCTGGAGGATACACTTGCCGCCGTCCATGACGGCCAGTTCATCCTGGCTCATAAGCTCTTTGCCGAGCTTTTGGTAGTTAAGAGAATGGGATGTCTCGCGGCCCCGGCTCTCGCCGGTGTTGTAGGTGTCGATGGTCTCCTTGCCCAGCACGGCGGCCAGCTCCTTGAGGGTTGTCGGCTCTTTGCCGCCCAGGAAGATGGAGGTATCCATGTTGCCGATGATGGTATCGGCGTTGTCCTTGTAGATAGCTTTGAGCTGGGACTGTGCTTGCAGCACCAGGCAGGCGGAAATCTCACGGCTTCGGATGGTGGCAACCAGCTTTTCCAGCCGAGGGATCTGTCCAATATTGGCGGCCTCGTCAATGAGGCACCGCACATGGACCGGCAGCCGCCCGCCGTACACATCGTCCGCTTTTTCGCAGAGCAGATTGAACAGCTGGGTGTAGCACATGGAGATCAGGAAGTTAAAGCTATCGTCCGTGTCGCTCATAATCAAGAACAAGGCGGTTTTCCGGTCTCCCAGGGTATCCAGCTCCAGCTCGTCGTAGGCCGTGACCTCCCGCAGCTCCGCGATGTCGAACACGGCAAGGCGCGCACCGCAGGAAATCAGGATGGATTTTGCGGTTTTGCCAGAGACGAAAAGTCAAGGACTTTTTCATCAAATTCACAAAGAAGTCACATTCTGCGGACTTCCTCACGCAGCAGACGCTTGATTTTGTCCTCCATCGTCTCCTTGGCGGTCTGGCTGAAATGCACACGCACGATATAGGTTGTCTTGCCGATCTGCTTTCTGACAGTCGGGCAAGTGGCGGTGTTGGTTGCGGTATTGTTCATTCAAAATCCTCCTGTAAATGAAAAATGCCCGGTGACTGTTCATCATCGGGCGGTGTCAGTATGAGGGAACAAGGCAAGGCGGCAACATTAAGGTATCTATAAACACCTTGCCGTCTTTGCCACGCTTGCCTTGTTCCTGTGTCAGTTTCGGAGATAGCAAACCCATGCTGTGCCGTCTTTCTCGGTTATGAGCCTGTCTCCGATACGGCTTTTCGCCGTTCGCATGGTGCGTGAGGAAATCCCTCGGTCATTGACCGCTTTTTCCAGCTCTGCACTTGGCATTTTCTTTCCGTTTGCCAGCAGTTCCAGTATCAGCATTTCTGCCTGTGCGGTCTTGCTTTCCGTCTTGGCTGTGTCCGTTCCGGCAAGTAGTTCATCGGCGGTAATGTCATAAGCACCTATCCATTCAAACCCTTTCTCGTCTCCCAGAGAAAAAGCAAGGGACTGTCCGGGTGGTGCAAGAGAGCTTTTCTCATGGATAAGCACCCTCGTTGTGGGATTGTCTTTCAGTTTGCCGATAAACAGCAGACTGCGGACTGCCGCCGTAATGTCGATAGAGCCTAATCCCCGGTAGGTGCTTTGCGTTCCTGCGGCTTTGTTGAGGTGTCCTATCAGAACGATAGCACACCCGGTAGCCTGTGCAATATCTCCCAGACTGCGGAAGATGGGACGGACTTCATTTGCTCTGTTCATATCCACATCTGCTCCTAAAAACGCCTGTACCGGGTCTATGATAACCAGCTTGGCATTGTTCTCCCGGATTGCTCTTGCTATGCGTTCATCGGCAAGGGTCAGCGGTATGTCCCTGTCATCAATGACAAGCACTCGTTCAAGGTCTGCGTCCGCTTCTATCAGTCTCGGCTTGACGGTATCACCCAGACCGTCCTCGGCGGTCTGATAGATGATGTTGAACGGCTCAAGGGGCTCCATACCGGGCAAAGGCTTTCGATTGGTGCAAGCCGCCGCAAGACGCATGGCAAAGTAGGTTTTGCCCTCGCCGGGGTTGCCCTGTATGATGGTCAGCTTTCCGAATGGGATATACGGAAACCATAGCCAATCCACGCTCGTCAGCTCCACATCAGCCATGCGGAGCATAGGGACAGGCTGGGCGGTTGGCAGCTCTCGCAGCGTGATTGTCTCGGCTATGAATTTGCGGTTGGGAATATCCCCTTGCTGACGGAGAACATCGTTCCAGTCTTTTCTTGCCGGGACAAGACGAATGACAGCGTTCTCGCCGGGAATAGTCTGTGCCAGTCGGGTACAGGCTTCATTTCCTGCGGTGTCGCTGTCAAGGCAGAGGAACACTTTCAAGATGTCCTTGCGTTCAGAGAGAAAACGGTCAAGAGCCTTGCCAGACACACCGCCCAGGGCAAGGTAGCTTCTCGTCTGCCAGTCCTGCGGATAAAGGCAGATAAAGGATAAAAGGTCTATGGGTGCTTCAAAGACAAAGAGCTGACTGCCGTTTCCCTCATAGCGGAACGGATAAGATTTATCAGAGCCGGCAATGTCCTGCCTGAAACTTTCCTGCGTTCCTCGCACATGAGCATATCTCGGTGTGCCGCTTCGGTCTCTGCCGACAAACACAACATTGTGCCGTTTGCTGTCCTCGTAAATATCCCCGGAAAGAAGAAAAGTCTCAACAAGCGATTTGTTGAGACCTCGGCTTTCACAAAGATATTGAATTGCTCTGTCGACTGTGCGGTTGTGTAGGGGCAAGTGGAACTCTGCGGGCGGTGCTGTGGTGGCTTCGGTCTGTCCCTCGCCGCTTTCACCTGTCAGCAGTTGGACAGCTTCGGGAAAAGACTTTCCGTAAAACTCCATGACGAAATCAATGGGATAGCCGCCTTTGCTCTGACTGTGGCGAAACCATTTGTTTCCCCGGACGGTCAAACTGTCATGCTCTTTCCAGCGGTACTCCCGCCCGCTTTTGATAAGTGTTTCTCCCTGTGTGTGGAGAAAATCTTCCAGACTGACGGCATTTGCCCGGTCAATCTGTGCCTGCGTGTAATTCATCGTGTCATATCCTCCTTTTTGTGTCGTATTTGGGGTTGATTTTGGAGCTTTTGTTCCGCTGTACGCTGATTAAATCGGACGGCAGTATCAATGTTTGACTTTACTTTCCAAAGCCGCTGTAAATCCTCTCTGACGGTCTTAAACTCGGCATAGGTGGTCTCATGCTCCTGTTCCAGCGTGTCATACTCTTTGGATAGCTTTCCCATATCCACCTTGCTGTCCGGGAACTCCTCGGTCAGCTTTCGTCTGGCGGTGTAGAACATTTTCAGCTTATCAGCGTGTTCCGTCTTGTACTTGGCTCTCGATTTCTCAAACTTGATTTTCTGCAAGCCGTCATAGACAGGCTTTAAGCTCTTGTAGGTGGCAGAGTAATCATTAAGACTGCGGATTGCTTTCATTCGGGCGTTCTGGCTGTCCATCGTTGTCTTTAAGCCGTCAACGGTGGTGCGGTGGCTCTGCAATCTGCTTTCCAAATCTTCAAGGGTGTAAATGCCGTTTGCCCGGAGATAATTGTAGGTCTCGTTCATCTCTTTCAGATTGCTGATTTTGCCTTTTTGCGAATATGCCCCGGCTTTTCGCTGGGTGTAATAATCGTTCAGCAGAGAAACAAGGTCGGGTGTCTGCGGCTTGGCAAGCTCAGCTTTTATCTCCGTTATCCAGTCGAACAGGAGAGAGATTTTCTTTCTGATGTCCTTGATAACGGCATTGGTCGCCTTGATCCAGCGGTTGAACTCGCCCTTTTCGGTGCGGATACCTTTCTTCTCCATTGCTCGGACGGTTGCTCCCTCGTGAATGGTGGGAAGTAAATCCACGCCCTGCCGTTCATAGCTGCGGTGGTCGATACGAACATCCAGACCTTTCTCCGCAAACTTGGCGTTGCACATCTCCGCCCATGCTTCACGCCAATGTTCCAGCGTTTCGGGACTGCCCCAGTCGGTAGTGGGAACGGCATTGAACACATACTTACCGTTTGCGTCTCGAATACGGTTGCCCTCCTCGTCCAGCACATATTCTCGCCGTTGTTTTATGCCCCATGTGCCGTCCTGCTCCATTGGTCGAATAGGGCAGAGAAAGTGAAAATGGGGATTGGGTGTGCCGCCGTCCTCACACTCCTTTTCGTGAAAGGACACATCAACGGTCATGCCCCGGCTGACAAACTCCCGAAACAAAAATTCCCTTGCCAGAGCGATGTTTTCTTCAAGAGAAAATTCATTCTGCAAGGAAATTTCAAAACTGTATGCAAGCTGGGCGTTCTTACCACGCTCGGCTTTTTCAACTGCGTTCCATAGGGTCTGACGGTCTGCGTATTCTTTCGGTGCATGGGGCGGCAGGAGAATGTCAGAGCAGATAACACCACGCTTTCTGGTGTAGTCGCTGTATTCGCCGTAATACTCGCTGTACAGCTTTTCGCCGGAACGATAGGCGGCAGAAGCAATCACAGACTGACCTTTACTGCGTTTCGTTTGGGTTACTGTGAAGTGGAATAGTGCCATTGGCTTTCAGCTCCTTTCCTCTGTTTGCTTGGTTGATGTGTGTAATCTCCATGTGCCGGACGGCTCTCTGTACCTCCGGCAGACCGAAGATGTGTTCCATCAGCTCGGTCATTTCGGTGCGTGTGAGATTTTTGACCTCCGGGGCAAGGCTCTCAATCGTGCCGCCCAGATTGCAAAGGCGGTGGGTACGTTTCTGCCTTTCGCCTTTCTCCAGATATTTCTTTCTGTTCTCCAAACGCTCCAGTTTGTGCTGTTCCTGTGCAAGCCGCTTTTCCACTTGCTCTTTTTCAGCTCGAAGCTGTTCAAGGCTTTTCTGTTTTGCCATTTTGGTTGACCTCCTTTTTTGAAAATGGGTATAAAAAAAGACCGCCAACTTTTCGCACATTGCGACCAGTCAACGGTCTATTTTTCGGTATTCGGTTGTTGTATTCAGTTAGATAATTTATTTGCTATCCTTACCGAAAAAACCAATCGTAGCCATAACAAAACCCACGATAATTAAAAGAAACGACACCCACAGTGTTCCTACATATATCACCTTTAATCCTGCAAGTATCATTATAGCAATACCCAATAGCATTAAACTGTTTCCAAACATAATCTTTTTCATACGCTCACGCTCCTTTGTTAAATTATCGTTTACTATTTTCAAACTTGCTGGCGGCGAACGGTTTGCCAAAACCGTTTGCGGACGGCAAGTCCACAGGGGATAGCCGCTTTAGCGGTGCAAGGGGGTGTAGCCACCTTGACGGAACGAAGTGACGCAACATTCGCAGGCAAGCAGTTTTCTTCTGCTGACAGAGAATGAAGCTCCGCAGGACGCACTACTCTCGATAGAGAGTATAGAAGTGCGCCCTTAGAGTTCTAAGGGTATTTTTAGATAATTGGGAATGTTTCTTTGTCAAACTGCGTAACATTGAACACGATACGCCACTCGACATCATCACCAACCGGTTCAAAGTGCAGAGCAGAACAAGCAGCATGAAGTTTTTCTTGTGAATTTGTTCCATATATAACTGCTGTCGGACCATCTGCACCACCAATAACACCAACAACAAAACAGGAACTACTGCCAACTGGACGGAACGAATGATCGTCTGGTGTAACTTCTATCGGTCTATCGCCTTCATCACAGTCAAAAACCGAAATGTTCTCCATCGGTTCAGGGGTAAGTGTATAACTCATGGCAATATAATGTGTCGGATAAATCCAGCGATCAGAACCAAAACTATTTTGAGGAACTGTCTGCTGTTCTATTTCCTGCACGGTCAGTGTATGGGTTATTCCGCTAACAGGATGGGAAAACATAAATGAATCTCCGGGTGCGTGAACTTTGAAATGTGAGCCTGGAACTTGTCCTGGTTGCTGCTCCATTGTAAGAAAAAGTTTATTGATTTCAGGGTGATGCTTGGTTCCCCAAGGAAATACGTCTCTGCATATGACCCAGCCATAAGTACTATCCAGCCCATAATGGTCGATTGCCCATTTTGCTTCCAACTCATTGATAACGCCATCTGGCAGACAAGGATTAAAGCTCACAGCGCAGCCATGGGTTGTCTGTAATATTTTCTCGTTTAACTTCAAGCAAGGTTTGAAGTTAAAACAAAGTGGGTTTTCCCATTCCATCTGCATCTGTTGCTCACGGGTAAAATTTTCACATGAGTCATTTTCCCAGTCCAGATTCCATTTTTTCATGAAGTCACGGATGCTTTCTGAATCAACTCGCATACAAAAATCAACGACAAGTCCTTTGCTACATGAATAAGCTGCCGGAATTACCCAATGATATCCAGCCCAATCGAATTGTTTATCCAGCTTGATCTCTTTTCCGGCACGGTCTTTACCTCGATGTCCCCAGAAATCTCCATCAAAGTAGACCTTCCATTCAGGGGCAACCAATTCTGCCTCTGAAGTCATATCATTATCGTAATAATCTTCTGTGTATTTAATCTGACTGTAATCAAAGGAAGATTGCAGGTTTTTGATATATGTCCACGGTTGTTCCATAGGCAACAAATTCATCTTCTCTGAAATTTCCGATAAAGTTTGCTGTTGTTCCTGGGTTGTAGGGTTTTCATTGAGAAAGGCTTCAAACTGTGCTTCGTTCCACATCCACGCTTGTTCCACTGCCGCCACATCACCACAAGCCAGTATAAGCCGCAGAAAGTCGGTAAAATTTTCAGCTACTGGATGAACATAATCAGGAGAAGTATTCATGGGGCTGACAGAGAAAACCATCTCTCCAAATCCACGAATGAAACAGAAGTGGATACCATCTATCCCTGCCCATCCAAAAACCGATGCCCCTTTTGGGGTACAAAAATAATTTGTATTATCCTCACGGAGTTCAACTCCCACAGGACTTAAATCGACACCCCGCTGTAAAAATTTTTTCAAAATTCTATTCATTAAGCATCCCCCCATAAAATTAGTGCTATCACGCTCTTTATTGTAGTAAATTTTATCACAAGAGTGTGAATAAATCTACTGGCGAATGCTGAAACCGCCCGAACAGTTTCTTTCTGCTCAGGCGGCTTTCTTCATCTATTTTTCTTTCTTCTGCTGCACTTGTTCATGGGCTTCCTGCTGAACATCAGCCCAGCGGAAAAGCCATACTTGAAGTGACTTTCACTTTCTTCACATTGGGCGATTGCTGTCTGCGCCCGGAGTTCCTGCACCAGCTCATAGTCCTCTTTGCTGAGCCGCTGGGACAACTGCTCCATGAGCTTTTCACAGGCTATGACTGCCTTTCGGTATTCCGGTGATGTAGGTACAACTGTCTCGCAGGGATAAAACTCCCCATTATACATGGCTTCCAAAATCATAGCTTTACCTCTCTCAACAGTAGATTAGTTCCGTCTTGATGATTTCCTCTGCCCGGCAGCGGATGGAGTTCATTGACTGCACCCATAACATCTGATTTTCCGCTTTCATGGCTTCGGTCACGCCCTCGGCTTTCATCATCTGCCGGATAATCAAGTCCAGCCTGTCTGCCGCCTGCTCGTTCAGATCGGCAACGACGGTGTGGAGCCTGCCGGACAAAATTAGCTCGTTGTAAAGCATGGGACGGTGCAATTTCAGATAGGACTGGCGCAAGCGTCCCCAATGCCCAATAGGTCGGCGTTCCTCCGGCAGCTTCAAGTCCGGCACATAGTAGTCGCCCACCAACACATAGTCCATACCGTTCTCATGGATTCTCGGTTTCAACTCTTTCATAAAATCACGCTCCCTTTCTCGGTCCCAGCTGCGGCAAACTGCTCACCGGGATAAATACCCCTCTGGCAATATCCTCGGTGCGGATTGCCTGTTTTCTGGCTTCAATCTCCGCTTTTTTCTTGGCTTTCGTGCGCTCCTCATACTCTTTCTGTTTACCATTGGCTTTCCGCTTCAAGTAGTTCTGGTGGAGCCTGTCCTTGCGTTCCTCACGCTTGCGGATTTCCTCTAATTCCTCCGGGGTAAGCTCCACTTCGCCAAACGCAGGGGGAACGAAACGACCCACGAAATTGAAGTAAATCTCGACCTCCTGTGTGGTCTGAATACTGCCCTTGCGGTCACGCTCATGCACAAGGATTTTCTCAATAAACTCATTGAGCATGGCAATCGTCAGCTTGTCGAAGTTCTCATACTTGTCAATCAGAGCGATAAAACGGTCAGCGTCCTTTTCGTGCTTCTCGTAGCTCTTGATAGCCTTTTCCAGATCGGAGATTTCAACGGTAAGCTCGGACTGTTCCTTTTCGTATTGAGCGTCCAGAGTGGCGTATCTGCTGTCGGACAGCTTTCCTAAAATGTTGTCCTCATAGATTTTGCAGAGCAGGACTTCCAGCTCGGAAACTCTCTGCTTTGCGGTGGCAAGGCGTGTCCGCTGTTTCTTGACCTCTGCCGTCTGCTGGCTGGACTGCGCTTCCTGCACCACACGGACAAACTCGGCTCGGTCATGCTTCGCATACTCGGCAATGGCTTTCAGCATTTCAGAGACAAGGGACAGTACCACATCTTCATTGATACGGTGCTGTGTCGTGCAGAGCTTTCCAACTGGGACTTTGCTGTATTGGGAACAGGTATATTGAGAAATACGCTTGCCGTTGTTGGTACGGTGGACATACATCTTGCCGCCGCAATCGGCACAATAAAGCAAGCCTGTGAGGGGAGCTGCTTCGCCCCAGCCGTCCGGGTAGCGTCTGACATTCCCACGGATTTTCTGCACAAGGTCAAAGGTCTGCTGGTCAATGATAGCTTCATGGGTATTCTCGAAAATCGTCCATTCGTCCTCCGGGACATAATGGCTTTTCTTGTCCTTGAAGTGCTTTCGAGTCTTGAAGTTGATGGTGTGTCCCAGATATTCACGCTTTTCAAGAATGTTGCAGATGGTGGAAGAACCCCAGCCGTACACATCTTTGAAAGTCTTATTCTTGTTCACGCCCTCGCCGTGCCGGGCAAGGTAAGCGGACGGAATGAGGACTTTTTCTTCTTTCAGCTTGCTGGCGATCTGATACGGACCGTAGCCCTCAATCGTCATGGCAAAGATGCGCTTGACCACATCAGCGGCTTCGGGGTCAACCAACCATTGGTCTCTGGCTTCGTTCCAGAGATAGCCGTAAATGACCGTGCCTGTGAGGTGCTTGCCGGACTTGCCTTTGGACTGGAAAGTGGAACGGATTTTACGGCTGGTATCTCTGGCGTAATACTCGTTCATGATGTTGCGGAAAGGGGTAAAATCATCGTCCCCTCTGGCACTGTCCACGCCGTCATTGATGGCGATAAGGCGAACGCCACGCTGACGCAGGATTTCCATAATCTGACCGACTTTCAGATAGTCACGACCCATGCGGCTCATGTCCTTGATACACAGGTACTCCACATTCCCGGCTTCCACCTCTTTCATCATTGCCAGAAATCCGGGACGGTCAAAGCAAGTACCACTAATGCCATCGTCCGTGAAATGGACAATGTTCGTAAACCCCTGCCGTGCGGCGAACTCCTCCAACATAGCCTTTTGATTGGAAATGGAATTGCTCTCACGCTGCTGGTCATCATCTTTGCCAAAGTCATCACGACTCAGTCGTTCGTACAGAGCTGTGATTTTCTCGTTTTTTCTCATCGCTTGCGCTCCTTTCTTCGATTTTAGGTTATGTGTTCTAAGAGACTTCTCAACCGCTTGATTAAGAAGTCTTTTAGAGCATACAACACCCGCAGCCAGCTTGTACTTTTTGTACTGACGGACGGCGAAGTGGTTGGGCTTCTCTGCCTCCAGCGCGTCAAACATCAGGTCCACGGGGTTCTTGAACTCCTCGTCATCCTCCCGGACCTCCATCGCGTTGATGAACTCGATGAGGGTGGAGAAATTCTGTTCCTCCACCGGGGCCTCGTAGTGGATATACCCAATGAGGGCGCAGTACAAAAGCGTCTCGGCCTTAACCCAAAAATCGTCCCCGGCCTTGCCCTCGCCCTTGGTGTTGGCGATCAGCGTCGTGACCAGTTTCAAGATGTCCTTTTCGGAGTGGATGTAGGCAAAGGGATTATAGTGCATGGACTTCTTGAAGTTGATGGTATTGAGGACTTTGATCCGATAAGGCTCATAGATGTCCTTGCCGTGCTTATCCTTCATGGGCTTGCCGTCCTTGCCCAGCTTGGGTGTGCCGCGCTGAAGCATTTTGCCGCACTCCACCAGGATGGTGCCTTTTGGGTCTGTCACCACATAGGAGCTGTGCATCTGCATCAGGTTCGGTTTCAGCCAGAAGCGGGTCTTGCCGGAACCGGAGCCACCGATCACCAGCACATTTTTGTTTCTGGCGGTCTTGGGGTCCTTGGGGCGGCTGTTCATGGTCAGGCTCTCGGTTTTAGTCAGAATCACATTGTTCTGGAACACCGGGTCGATGTAGGGTGCGATGTCCTCATGGGTGCCCCAGCGGGCGCTGCCATACTCCATACCGTGCCGGTACTTCTTGGCGTTCTTGCTTTTGAGATACACGGCCAATCGCAGGCCAGCGCCGCAGCACAGCCCCACCAGCAGGTCCAAAGGGTGCAGGCTGGGCCACCAGCTGGCCAGCGCCACCGGCAGCGTGGAGAAGAACGAAAGCATTTTTGCCGAAGCGTCCGCACCCACGGCCATCCGCCATCCTTCACCGAAGTTGGTTGCGAACAGCCCCATCAGGATATAGGGCATATTCAGCAAAAGGAGCTTTTTGATGTCAAGTTGCTTTTTCATCTTCATCGTTCCAGCTCCTTCCGCTTGTTCCGGTCCACAACGGCGTGTTTCACCAGCTCTTTGAACTGGCTCAGCTTTGCCAGCACGGACGGACGCTCTGTTTTCTGCGCCTTTCTGACCTTCTTGCCGGTGTACTCGGTAAAGGCAGCGGTCAGGGCATCCGCATCGCGGCCTTTGAAAAAGATCAGGTACTTGGGCGGGGAGCTGCTGCGGTCCTTCTTCACCGCATAGTCAACGCCGTATTTCCGGGCGATCTTTTCAAACTCCTTGATGGAGGGGTCGGTGATCTCGATGTTGGAAACGCCCTGATTCTGGCCGATCAGCTGCTTCACCGTCTGTTTGCCGTGGGGAATCACGGGGGTATCCCGGCTTTTCTGCTTTTGCAGCTTCTTTTCCTTGCGGTGGGCAAGGTACTTGGTGATGGCGGCCTTAAACAGCCGCCCGGTAAACTTTGTTCCGCTGACTACCAGCGTCAAAGTCCTGTTTTCCACTTCCTCCTGCATAGGTCATCGCCTCCTTTCCACGGATTTTGCAGGGGTGGCGCTTGATACTAAGGCGGGACCACCAGCCGCCGCAGCAGGTATTTCATCATGGCAGGCTCCTTTCAACGCAGCTGATCGGAGCGGTCATAGTACAGATGTCCCTGGCGCACCTTGGCATGGCTGAGAATCTTGATGTGGCCCTTTTCCTGGTTCTCCAGGCTTTTCTGGTATCCGGCCTCCGTCAGAAACAGGCGGGTCCGTTCGCCTTTCCAGCCCACCGGCGAATCGTGGGTCAGCACATCGAAGATAATCATGTGCCGGGTGTCCTCGGCAAACCGCTCCAAATCCATGTACTCATGGCCGTGGTAGTTCTGCGCCCCGGCCTTGAGCCGCATTTCCTCCATCAGCTGGCCCACGGTCTTACGCTCAGGCATGGCGCGCACCTCCTTTCCCGCGTCCCTGGCCTTTCACAGTCAGGATACCGTCCAGGGTGGTAGCGGTGATCCGCAGGCGCTCAGCGGTGGCGATGTCATTCTTCACGGTCTCGTCGATGCCGTGGCCGCAGACCACCAGCACATGGGACCGGCGCAGATAGTCTCGCACCATATCCAGCCCGTCCTTGTGTTCCTGGGGAATCTCGTCCTTGAGGAAGGTGGACAAGAACAGAACCGGGCAGATGGGCGAATACCCGGCGTCGTACACCTGGCGGCAGTAGGTGGCAGCGTTCTCGGCGTTCTCATACTGGTTGTTGCTCCAGGGAGCCGTAATGTAGGCAAGAGGTCGTTTCATGGCAAAATCCTTTCTCCCGGTATTGCCGGGCAACAGAAAAGCGGCTGTTTACCAGCCGCCTGTGTTCATATCGTGATTGACTTGTACGGTGTAGTGATTGCTGATCGTGGTGGGCGCGTTGAACAGCACTGCAAGCAAATACTGTTTCATATTGCGGACCTCCGTGGTGTTTTTCTGCATACCGTCCATGACAAATCGGATATGCTCGCTATCCAGCTTCAAGAACCGGGAGCGCACGACTTCATGGGGAAAGTCGCTGCCAGCGATCCGAGTGGTTTTACGTTTGGCACAAACGGTCTCCACCATCAGCTCCACAATCTCGTCCAGGTCCTCACGGTAGGTCGAAAACTCTCTGCACAGATAGTCATACTCGATGTTCTCCAGAATCAATTCCCGATAATTTTCTATCTCTGAGACAGACATCGCATCCCTTCCTTTCCGTTCCGGCAGCTGTGCTGCCGCTGTTTCCCGGAAGGGAATGGAATCGGTACTTGCTCCATGAGTATTTTGTTTTTGAGTATTTGGTTTCTCTATATTTAATTCTGCGGGCTTTTCCGTATCCGGTTTATCCAGATACGGGTTTTCCGTATCTGGTGAAGCCGTATCTGGTACAGCCGTATCCGGCCTTGGCGTTTCTGGCTGCCTGGGCTGGGGTTTCTCATAAATCACATACTCGGTGTCGCTGATCCGGCCTTGTTGGTCCCGCAGCTGGTTCCGCACGATGTAACCGGCGGTTTCCAACTCCCGCAGCGCACTGCCGATGGCATCAACGCCCTCCTTGCAGATTTTCGCAAGTCCACGGGTAGTATAGTTCCAGTCATCAGGCAGGGATAACATCATGGAAAGAAGCCCCTTTGCCTTGAGGGATAGTTCGTGGTTCCGCAGGTGATGATTGCTCATCACGGTATAATCTTTGGTCCGTTCAATGCGAAAAACGGCCATTGACTTCACTCCTTTCTACTACAATATATTTATGGTTAATACCCCTTACCGCCAGTAAGGAATTACCCATCTTGTTGCTTAAGCTGTTAGAATGAGTAGGGCAATAGGTCTGGCCTCTCCTTTCCAGGACTTAACGTCCGTAAAATAGTCAGCCAACCAGCCCTCATTCGCAGCGTTCGTTTTACGCAGGTTGAACTTTCTCGTTCGTGTGATATCCCCAGTAGATTGAATAGGCAATGAGTAAATCTGGTATTGACCATTGCTAATTCACTTCAAAGGAGTTTTTTTCATGAACGCTGTTGGTATCGATGTTTCCAAAGGTAAAAGCACTGTCACCATACGCAGGCCCGGTGATGTGGTTCTTATGCCGCCCTGTGACATTCCACACACCCAGTCTGCCATCAACGCTCTCATCAAGCAGATCAAAAGCCTTGACGGCGAAACGAAAGTCTGCATGGAACATACCGGCAGATACTATGAACCGGTTGCCAACTGGCTCTCTGACGCCGGCATCTTTGTCAGCGCTGTCAATCCCATCCTGATCAGGGATTTCGGTGACGACTCTCTCCGTACGCCCAAGACGGATAAGGCCGATTCCAAAAAAATCGCCCGTTATGCTCTTGACCGCTGGGCAAAACTGAAGCAATATGGAAGCATGGATAAAACACGCAGCCAACTCAAAACAATGAACCGGCAGTTCGGTTTCTATATGGACCAGAAAACTGCCATGAAAAACAATCTTATTGCCCTTCTGGATCAATCCTATCCCGGTGCCAATGACTTCTTTAACAGTCCTGCCCGCAGTGACGGCACTCAGAAATGGGTGGACTTTGTCTATACCTACTGGCATGTGGACTGTGTACGCAGCAAGTCTCTGCAGGCCTTTACGGAGCATTACCAGAAGTGGTGCAAACGCAACGGTTATAACTTCAGTGCCGCAAAGGCGCAAAAAATCTATCTGGGCTCTTCTGACCTGATCGCTGTATTTCCGAAAGATGACAGCACAAAAACGCTGATACGGCAGGCTGTTACGATGCTGAATACTGCTTCACAGACCGTGGAGGCTCTCCGCCTTAAAATGGATCAGACTGCCGCCACACTCCCGGAATACCCGGTCGTTATGGCAATGAACGGTGTCGGTCCATCACTTGGCCCCCAGCTTATGGCTGAGATCGGAGACGTTACCCGTTTCACTCACAGAGAAGCGCTTACTGCTTTCGCCGGTGTTGATCCTGGTAAGAACGATTCCGGCAAACGTAACCAGAAAAGTGTACGCACCTCAAAGAAGGGCTCTCCAAGCCTGCGAAAAACACTGTTTCAGATCATGGACGGATTGATCAAACGTTTTCCGGTAGATGATCCGGTCTATGCCTTCATGGACAAGAAACGATCAGAAGGCAAGCCGTATTATGTCTATATGACTGCCGGAGCCAATAAGTTTCTCCGTGTTTATTACGGACGGGTTCGGGAATACCTTGCTTTTCTGGAGGGAACCAGGGAAAGCTGATTTCGATACCATACTTTGCTTCAGACCAGCGCATTGCGGTGGTCTTATTGTGATACTCTTTTTTCAACCTGTATAAAATTTTCAAAGTTCATTAATTTCTGCTTGACTTTTTATTTGCAGGCTAATTTTAGGGCATAAAAAAGTGTCTTCGACACTTCAACTCCCCTACCCCTCAATCTTGAGGGGATTAGGGGTTACTTTTTGCGTCTTTT
>NZ_SPGT01000033.1:0-21250 GCF_005845155.1 Clostridium sp. BSD2780061688st1 H5
AAAAGACGCAAAAAGTAACCCCTAATCCCCTCAAGATTGAGGGGTAGGGGAGTTGAAGTGTCGAAGACACTTTTTTAGAAGGAGGAGGATTTATATGGAAAAAGCGATCAAGCGGTATATGCCCATCTTTGTGCTTCCCACATTCTGCGCATTTATCCTTGGATTTATTATTCCGTTCGTAATGGGGATCTGGCTTTCGTTCTGCAAATTTACCACAGTCACGGATGCGAAGTTTGTCGGATTATCCAATTACATCGACGCGTTTAAGGACACGGTGTTCAGACATTCTTTCTGGTATACCGCCCTTTTCGCCGTGGTATCGCTGGTGGTGATCAATGTGATCGCCTTTGCCCTTGCCATGGCGCTGACCCAGAAAATGTGGGGAACCAATATTTTCCGCACGATCTTTTTTATGCCTAACCTGATCGGAGGCATCGTGCTGGGCTATATCTGGCAGCTCATCTTTAACGGCGTACTGGCCCATTACAATACGGCGCTGGGGCTGAATGAGTGGTACGGTTTCTGGGGACTGATCATTCTGGTGAGCTGGCAGCAGATCGGTTATATGATGATCATTTACATTGCAGGGCTTCAGTCCATCCCCGGAGACGTGATGGAGGCGGCCCAGATCGACGGCGCATCGCGGATCCAGAGACTTTTCAAAGTGACCATCCCCATGATGATGCCATCCATCACCATCTGCATGTTCCTGTCTATTACTAACGGATTCAAGCTCTTTGACCAGAACCTGTCGCTGACGGCAGGAGAACCGTCCAAGATGTCCGAGATGATGGCCCTGAACATCTTCAACACATTCTACGGACGTACCGGATGGGAGGGCGTCGGCCAGGCCAAAGCAGTGATCTTCTTCGTCATCGTTGTGGCCATCGGCATGCTCCAGCTCCGGGCTACCCGCTCAAAGGAGGTGCAGCAGTAAATGAAAAAGAGAAGCAGGATAAGCACGCTGGGGACCGGCGCTTTCACCATACTGGGGCTGGTCTACATCGCCCCGATACTGATCGTGCTTATGAATTCCTTTAAGAAAAAAGTATATATCAACAAAGAACCTTTTACGCTGCCGACGGAAAAGACGTGGAACAGCCTTGAGAATTATCTGACAGCCATCGACAAGTACGAACTGCTCAGCGCCGTGGGCTGGACGGTATTTATTACCGTTGGCTCTGTGCTGGTGATCCTTGTGTGCACATCCATGTGCGCCTGGTATATCACAAGGGTAAAGACAAAGTTTACAAAGATCCTGTATCTGCTCTGCGTGTTCTCCATGGTCGTTCCCTTCCAGATGGTAATGTTCACCCTGTCTCTGGTGGCGGACCGGACCAGGCTCAACACACCCTGGGGAATTATCATCATTTACCTAGGATTCGGGGCGGGGCTGGCAGTCTTTATGTTCTGTGGTTTTGTAAAATCCATCCCGCTGGAGATCGAGGAAGCGGCTCTTATCGACGGCTGCACGCCTCTTAGAACTTTCTTTTCTGTGGTGCTTCCTATTATGAAGCCGACATACATCTCTGTGGGGATACTGGAAACCATGTGGATCTGGAATGACTTCCTCCTGCCTTACCTTGTACTGGACCTGAATAAATACAAGACCATATCCATTGCGATCCAGTATATGAAGGGAAGCTACGGCCGGGTGGACATGGGCGCCATCATGGCGGCACTGATCCTGGCGGTCATCCCGGTGATCATCTTCTACCTGTCCTGCCAGAAGCACATTATCAAAGGTGTGGCAGCAGGCGCGGTGAAAGGATAAAACAATGGAAAAACACAGGAGGACTGCCCGGCGGGGCAGCCCTCCTTTCGTCTGTCTACAGATATCTCCCTGTCACGCTCTGCGCATTTGTCTTAATTTCCTCCGGCGTCCCGGCCGCCACGATGCGTCCGCCGCTCTCCCCGCCGCCGGGGCCCATGTCGATGACGTAGTCTGCGCTACGGATCACGTCCAGGTCGTGCTCGATGACGATGACAGTGGCTCCCTGACGGATGAGGGTCTCGAAGACGAGAAGGAGGGTCTGCACGTCCAGAGGGTGGAGGCCGATGGTGGGCTCGTCAAAGACAAAGACCGAGTCCCCCTGGGGGCGGCCCATCTCGCTGGCCAGCTTCAGCCGCTGGGCCTCTCCGCCGGAGAGCCCCGGGGTCTCCTCACCCAGAGTCAGGTAGCCCAGCCCCAGATCTTTTAAGATCTGCAGACGCTGACTGACGTTTTTCAGATGACGGCAGGCATCCAGCGCGGTGTTCACATCCATGGCCATCAGCTCCGGCAGAGAGAAGGACTTCCCCTCTTTGTTCGCATATCGGATCTGTGCGGCCTCCTTGCTGTATCGGGAGCCCCGGCATCCGGGGCAGGTGACTTCCACATCCGGCAGGAACTGCACGTCCAGACTGATGACGCCGGTGCCGTCGCAGACCGGACAGCGCAGCCTCCCTGTGTTGTAGGAAAAGTCCCCTGCCTTGTAGCCGGCTTCTTTTGCGCCCGGTGTCCTGGCAAATGTCTTCCGCAGCTCATCGTGGACATTGGCGTAGGTGGCTACGGTGGAGCGGATGTTGATGCCGATGGGGGTGGCGTCGATGAGTTTTACCTGTCCGATCCCATCCGCCTCCAGGGAACGCACGTGTTCCGGCAGTTTTCTGCCCTTGATCTGTGCCTCCAGGGCGGGGATCAGGCTCTCCAGGATGAGAGTGGTCTTGCCGGAGCCGGATACGCCGGTGACAGCAGTGAGCCGTCCTTTTGGGATGTCTGCCTCCAGCGGCTTTACGGTGTGGATGGAACCGGTGGAGAGGTGGATGCGGCCGTGGGAGAACATGTCAGAGGCCGGAGCCTGCTCCCGCCGGAAGCCGTCTGCCCTGCCGGCCAGGAAGGGGCCGATCATGGAGCCGGGATCTGCCATGATCTGGGGAATACTGCCCTGAGCGATGACATGGCCGCCCTTCAGGCCGGCCTCCGGGCCCATTTCCACGATCCAGTCGGCCTCCGACAGGATCTGTGTGTCGTGGTCCACCAGTACGACGGAATTGCCGTCTGCTATGAGGTCGTGCATGACTCCTTTCAGCCCTTCGATGTTGGCGGGATGCAGTCCGATGGAGGGCTCGTCCAGCACGTAGAGCACCCCGGTGGTGCGGTTGCGGACAGCCCGGGCCAGCTGCATCCGCTGGCGCTCCCCGGTGGAGAGGGTGGAGGAAGCGCGGTCCAGGGAAAGGTAGCCAAGGCCCAGGTCCATGAGCCGCCGGGCGGGGGTGTGGAAGGACTCGCAGATACTCTCTGCCATGGGGCGCATCTCCTCCGGCAGGGAGGCGGGGACACCGGACACCCAGTCAGCCAGATCCGCAAGCGGCATCCGGCACACCTCATCCAGGGAGCAGCTCCGCAGCCGGGGCGCTCTTGCTTTTTGGGAGAGTCGGGTCCCGCCGCAGTCCGGGCAGACCTCCTCCTTTAAGAATTTTTCCACCCGCTTCATGCCCTTTTCGTCCTTCACCTTGGAGAGGGCGTTCTCCACGGTGTACACAGCATTAAAATAAGTAAAATCAAGCTCCGCCGCCTGGTTGGAGCTTTTTGCCTTGTAGAGGATATGCTTTTTCTCGGCGGGCCCGTTGTAGACAATGTCCTTCTCCCTGTCTGTCAGCTGGCAGAAGGGCACGTCCGTGCGCACTCCCATCTCCCGGCAGACGTCGGTCATAAGCGACCACATGAGGGAGTTCCAGGGAGCCACGGCGCCCTGGTCGATGGTGAGGGTCTCGTCCGGTACAAGGGTAGAGCGGTCCACTGTCCGGACGGTTCCGGTCCCGTCACAGGAAGGGCAGGCCCCCTGGCTGTTGAAGGCCAGTTCTTCTGCGGAGGGAGCGTAGAAGGAGGCGCCGCAGTCCGGGCAGACCAGCTCCTGCTCGGCGGCCACTTTCAGGGTAGGCGGCAGGCAGCAGCCGCAGGACGGACAGCGGTGGCTGGCCAGTCTGGAGAACATGAGCCGGAGGCTGTTCAGAAGTTCGCTGCCGGTCCCGAAGGTGCTGCGGATGCCGGGGACAGCCGGGCGCTGGTGGAGGGCCAGAGCCGCCGGCACGTAGAGTACGTCGTCCACATCAGCTTTGGCCGCCTGGGTCATCCTGCGCCTTGTGTAGGTGGAGAGGGCGTCCAGATACCGCCGGGACCCTTCCGCGTAGAGGACGCCCAGGGCCAGGGAGGATTTGCCGGAGCCGGACACGCCGGCGATTCCCACGATCTTGTTCAGAGGGATATCTACATCTATATTTTTCAGATTGTGGACCCGGGCGCCCCGGATCTTCATCTTATCGATCATCTGTCATCATTTCCTTTCCGTTGTGTTTCTGTATCTCATAGTATAGTCCAATCTGAATTGTTAGGAAAGAGCTGTAGATTGACTAATATTAAACGTTCCTTGTAAACAGGGATCAGCCGGTATAAAATAAAATTAACAGATAAAAATATAAAAAAACAGAAAATTGCGCAAAGGAGGAATGAAAATGCTAAAAAATAAAGTGGCAGTTGTGACAGGCGGCACCCGCGGCATCGGCTACGCGACGGTGAAAAAATTTCTGGAGAACGGGGCGGCGGTCGTGCTGTTCGGCTCCCGCCAGGAGACAGTTGACAAAGCCCTGGCATCTCTGAAAGCGGAAAACCCGGCATGGGAAGTGTACGGCGCCTGGCCGGATCTGGCGGATGCCGAGGCGGTGGCCGGGGAGATCGGAAAGGTCAAAGAGACATTGGGAAAGATCGATATCCTGGTAAACAATGCCGGCATGTCGGACAGCACACCTATTGACAACTACACGGCACAGCAGTTTGCAAAAGTGATGCAGTTAAATGTAAGCGCCATGATGAACTGCATCATGCCCACAGTGAAGATCATGAAAGAGCAGGGAGGCGGATGCATCCTGAATACCAGCTCCATGGTCAGCATCTGTGGACAGCCCTCGGGCGTGGCTTACCCCACAAGCAAATCTGCCGTGAACGGACTTACCTGGTCCCTGGCAAGGGAGCTTGGCCCAAGCCGCATCCGGGTCAACGCTGTGGCGCCGGGTATTACAAAGACAGACATGGTGGCGGCGCTCCCCAAGGAGATGATAGATCCTCTGATCAACGCCATTCCCCTGCGCCGGGTAGGCGAGCCGGAAGACATTGCCAATGCTTTCCTCTTCCTGGCCAGCGATATGGCCTCCTATGTGACAGGAGAGATCTTATCCGTGGACGGGGCGATGAGGACGTAGAAAAGACAAGTAAAAACAAATGGAGAAACATAAACGGTAGGCTTGATTTTTCAAGCCTCCCTGTGTATTATCAGGATAAGAAAAGTGTCAGATACAAGATCTGATGCCCTCTGTAAAAGAATATGCTATAAGGATAGCATCCCAGACTTTCCTGGGGCCGGGGATGCTATCCTCTATTATGTCTATTATTTATGTAAGTCAATGCCGCAAAAACGAGTAGAAATAAAGGTAAAACTTTCATTGTATTCATAGGAATCACCCTCACTTTCTGTTGAAACCTGAGAGCATTATGAAAATCGCATCCCTTTTCTTATCTGATTATCCCAAGAAAATTTACTGCTTGTTCAATAGTTTGATCTGCAAAGTCATCCCGAGAGCGGAAGCCGGTTTTACGAGCATCTCAAGAGACGGATTGTAAGCTCCGCTTTCGAAACGTGTAATGTTGGTTCGCGGAACACCTGCACGCTTCGCTATTTTTCGGAAAGTGTGCTATAGTAAAGGAAACGATAAAAAAACAGGAGATGCGGGAAAATGACAAAAAAACTCACATTCAGAGAGACTATATTTGTGGCGAGCATGCTGTTCGGCATGTTTTTCGGAGCGGGAAATCTGATCTTTCCCGTATCCATGGGACAGATGGCGGGCAGCCATATCTGGCAGGCTGCGGCGGGCTTCCTCATCACTGGGGTGGGACTGCCCCTCCTGGGCGTGGCGGCCCTGGGGATCAGCCGTGAGAGCGGCCTTCTGGGACTGGGGAGCAGAGTGGGGAGAGGATACGGTGTCTTCTTCACCTGCGCCCTCTACCTGACCATAGGCCCCTTCTTCGCTATCCCCAGATGCGCCAGCGTTTCCTATACCGTCGGGATGGAGGGGATACTCTCGGGGAAAGGACATCCTCTCTTCCTGGCAGCCTTTTCTTTTATCTTCTTTGCTGCGGTACTGTTCTTCGCCCTCAGGCCGGGGCAGATCATGACCTGGATCGGAAAGGTGCTGAACCCGCTTTTTCTGGTCTTTCTTGCGGTCCTTGTGATCCGGGCTCTGACCGCTCCCATGGGAGGCGTCGGGGAGGCGGTCCCCTCCGGAAGCTATGCGGAGGGCGCCTTTGCCACGGGACTGCTGGAGGGATATAACACTATGGATGCCCTGGCGGGGCTTGCCTTTGGCATCGTGGTTATCGACGTTATCCGGGGGCTGGGCGTGACGGAGCCCGGCGAGGTGGCAAAGAGCACGGTGCGGGCAGGGATATTCAGCTCCATCCTCATGGCGGTCATCTACGTTCTCGTATCGGTCATGGGGACCCAGAGCACAGGAGAGCTGGAGGTGAGCAGCAACGGAGGGGAGGCTCTGGCCCGGATCGCGGAGAGCTACTTTGGCGGCGGGGGAGCCTTTATCCTGGCGGTGATCGTCACCGTGGCCTGCTTAAAGACAGCGGTGGGGCTGATCACAAGCTGTGGGGAGGCCTTTGCGGAAATGTTCCCGGGCGGTCCTTCCTACCATGTCTGGGCGGTGATCTTCGCGGTGGGCTCCTTCCTGGTGGCCAACCTGGGACTGGACGCCATCATTGCCTACTCCCTGCCGGTTCTCATGTTCCTCTACCCCCTCGCCATTGTGCTGGTGCTCCTCACGCTGGCGGGGCGATGGTTCGGAAATGATCCTACAGTCCTTAGGTGGGCGCTGGGATTGACCGGGGCGGCTGCCCTGTTTGACGGGCTGGGAGCGCTGCCGGCGTCGACCAGGAGTCTTCTTCATCTGGACGGGCTTACGACCGCGGTTCTGGGATTTTTGCCCCTCTCCGATCAGGGCTTCGGATGGGTGTGTCCCGCGCTCCTCGGCGTGGCCGTGGGACTGGTCCTGTACGTGATAAGGAGAGGTGAAAAAAAGAAAGCGGGAGGAGAGCGATGACCAGGATCTGCTATGTCGAGGATGAACGGGATATTGCCGGCGTGGTAAGTGAATACCTGGAGGAGAGAGGATTTCAGGTGTCACTTTGCGCCGGGGCGCAGGACGCCAGGGAGGCGCTGGGGAAGGAGGAGGCGGACCTCGTCATCCTGGACTGGAACATGCCGGACGGGGACGGGATGGCTCTTTGCCGCTGGATACGTGACAGATGGCCCCGGCTTCCCCTGATCTTTCTCACGGTCCGCAGTGATACCCGGGATATTGTGAATGGGCTGGAAGGAGGGGCGGATGACTACGTGACCAAGCCCTTTGAGCTGGAAATACTCTTCTCCCGCATCCAGGCTCTGCTTAGAAGGTCCGGACGGGAGCAGATACTCTCCTGCGGAGATATACGCCTGGACAGGGACCGGATGGAGGTTCGGATAGACGGCAGGAAGGTGGAGCTGGGACAGACAGAATACCAGATCCTTCTCCTTCTCATGGAAAATAAAGGCAGGACGGTCACGCGGCGGCGCCTGCTGGAGCAGGTCTGGGACAGCGGCGGCAGCTATGTCAATGACAACACACTGACCGTGGCCGTGAAACGGCTGAGGGATAAGCTGGGCAGCCCGGAGAGCCTGCGTACTGTCCGCAGCTTTGGATACCGGATGGAGGCAGGAGACGAAAAGGGGGAAAAGAGAAGGTGAAGGGAAGAATAAAAAGAGAAAGAGCGGCCGGTATTCTGTCCGCTCTGGCGGCTCTCCTGGCCGCGGCGGCCGTCGTGACAGCGCTGGCGGGCAGCTATTTTGCGCAGAGGCAGTTTGACCTGCTGGGACGGGTCTGCCAGACCGTGGAGGAGCAGTCGCCCCAGGCCCGGGGAGCCCTCCTGCGCGCGCTGAAAACAGAAAAAGAGAAGGGAGATGCGGAGTCCTCAGGTGCGGAGTATCTGCGGGCTTACGGCTACAGGGCTCAGGATTTCCAGGAGTCAGACAGCAGGATATACGGGGTGGCGTTAGCAGGCTTCCTGGCGGCAGTCCTGCTCTTTCTTTTTGCCCTTTTGGGGATGAAAAGAAGACAGGAGAGGCAGATCCGGGAGCTGCTGGCCTACCTGGAGAAGGCGGGCACCGGGCAGCAGGGGCTTCTGGCGGAGGAGCGGGAGGATGCATTTTCTTGTCTGCGGGATGAGATATGCAAGACGGTGGCTGCTCTTGGCCAGGCGAGAGACGGAGCCCGGGAGGCTAGAGACCGATTTGCCGCCAGCCTGGCTGATATGGCCCATCAGATGAAGACTCCGGTGACAGCTATCGCTCTTCTGGTCCAGAGGATGGGCCAGAAGGGAACGCTGGAGGGGCTTCCGGCAGTGGAGCGGCAGCTTGGCCGTCTTACGCATCTGGAGGAGACGCTGCTTCTCATGTCCCGCATGGACGCAGGGGCTCTTGCGCTGCACAGGGAGGAAACAGATGTGTACACCCTTCTTGAGCTGGGGGCGGAAAATCTGGAGGATATCTGCCGGCAAAAGAGGGTTCGCATCCATGTGCCCCGGCTTTCGCCGGCCTGCCTCCGGGCGGACAGGGAGTGGACGCTGGAGGCGGTCATGAACCTGATGAAAAATTGTCTGGAGCACAGTCCTGCCGGTGGAGTGGTCTCCTGTGACTGGGAGGAAAATCCTCTCTATATTAAAATCCGCATATGGGATCAGGGTGAAGGATTTTCTGAGAGGGACCTGCCCCATCTGTTTGAGCGGTTCTACAGAGGAGAGGGGGCGGACAGGGACAGTGTCGGCATCGGGCTCTTTCTGGCAAGAGAGCTGGTGGAAGCCCAGAACGGTGTGCTGGAGGCCTATAACAGGCCTGGCGGAGGAGCCTGCTTTGAGCTCCGCATGTACCGCTGATGTCACCGGAATGTCACTTTGCTCTGGTAAGATGACAGTATCGGCGGATACTGCCGCTGAAAAAATCCAGTCAGAAGACAGATCGGGGGAGCGCTATGGAGCTGCTGAAATGCACAGGAGTAAGAAAAGTATACGGAGAGGGAGAAAATAAAGTGGAGGCCCTGCGGGGCGTTGACCTGATCCTTGAGAGAGGAGAGCTTGTGGCCGTCACAGGGGCCTCCGGCTCGGGAAAATCCACCCTTCTCCACATTCTGGGGAGTGTGGACCGGCCTACGCAAGGAACCGTGCTGGTGGGAGGAACAGATATAGGCAGGCTGAACTCGCATCAGGCAGCCATATACAGGAGGAGAAAGGCAGGGCTTATCTACCAGTTTTATAACCTGATTCCCTCCCTGACTGTGGAGAAGAATATGCAGATGCCGCTTCTTCTGGACAGGAGAAAGCCGGACCCGGTCTATTTCCGGCGGATCGTGGAGAGCCTTGGACTGGAGGAAAAGCTGCAGGCTCTGCCATTTCAGCTCTCCGGCGGGCAGCAGCAGAGGGCGGCCATCGGGCGGGCGCTCATGAGCCGGCCTCTGCTTCTCCTTGCGGATGAGCCTACAGGCAACCTGGACAGGGAAAATGCCAGGGAGATCATGGATCTTCTGCATCTCTTTCACAAGAATTTTCACCAGACCATCCTTCTTGTCACACACGATGAGAAGCTGGCGCTGGAGGCGGAGCGCATTGTCACCCTGGAAGACGGGCGCGTCGTCAGCGACAGAAAGGTCAGGTGAGAGGTATGTGGAAAGCGTATTCAGAAAGCTATCTGAGACAAAACCGGACGGCGGGCCTTTCCATCATGGCGGCAGCTCTCGGGGCGGCCTTTTTCCTCTCCCTGCTGTGCAGCCTGTTCTACAATCTGTGGGCCTATGATGTGGAGGCCATAAAGCTGGATGAGGGGAGCTGGCACGTCCGTGTTGAGGCGCCCCTGAGTCAGGAGGAGCTGGATCTGATCCGGAATTTTGCGGGAGTGGAGAGTGCAGAGGTCAGTACAGAGAGGAGCGCAGAGATCAGTACAGATGGAACCGAGGCCGGGACTGATGATGAGGAAGTGACAGAAATCTGGTTCGCAGATGTGGGGGAGACCTACAGGCAGATGGCTCTGATCTGCCAGAAGCTGAGACTTGACCCGGAGGATGTGGTCTATCATGAGCTCCTGCTGTCCCGGTATCTGGTGACAGATCCAGAGGATCCGAACCCGCCTCTTCTCCTGCCCTTCTTTGCTGTGGTGCTGATGGCCCTGTGTGTTTCCCTTGCCCTGGTGATCCGCACGGCCTTTGAGATATCCATGCAGGCCAGAGTGCGCCAGTTTGGTATTTTGTCCAGCATCGGGGCGTCGCCGGGGCAGATTCGTCTGTGTCTATTGCAGGAGGCGGCCGCCCTCTGCGTACTGCCGGTGCTGGGAGGCGTGCTCCTTGGCGGAGCCGGCTGCGCCGGAATTCTGGCCGCCGTCAACCGGTTCGCGGCGGATGTGCCGGGAAGGCACAGAGCCATCTTCCACTGTCATCCGATCGTGTTCGCTGTCGCCTTTGGAGCGGCAGCCCTTACAGTCCTTCTGGCGTCTCAGATACCTGCCGGCAGACTGGCCCGGCTGACACCTCTTGAAGCAGTGAGAGGGCAGGCATACAGGGAGCCCAGGCGGATGGGAGGGCTCAGGAGGATCAGAGGACTGGGAACCGCTGTGCTGAGCCGCATGCTGGGCATAGAGGGAGAGCTGGCGGGCAGCGCCCTGAGACTGCAGAGGAGAGCCCTGCGCATCTCCCGCATTTCCCTGACCCTGTCCTTCCTGGGCTTCACGTCCATGCTCTGTTTTTTCGCACTTGCCGGTATCAGCACCAGGTATACCTATTTTGAGCGGTACCAGGATGCATGGGATGTGATGGTGATAGTGAGGGATGCGGATTTGAAGGAGATTGGGGCGGTCTCGCAGATCAGACAGCTCCCCGGCGTTCGCAGCAGTGTCTGCTACCAGAAGGCAGAGGGGAGCATCCCTCTGGATGAGAGCTGGATCAGCGAGGAGCTGAAAGCGCTGGGGGGATACAGCGCCCTGACAGACAAAACGGAAGCCTCAGGGATCCCCTCTCAGATATTCATCCTGGACGATGAGAGCTTTCTGGAGTACTGCCAACAGATCGGCGCTCCGGCTGAGACGTCCGGCGCGGTTCTGCTGAACCGGATCTGGGACAGTACCGGCAGCAGCTTCCGGCACAGGGAGTATATTCCTTTGATGAAGCAGGACAGAGACACTCTTTCTATGTACACAGGGGAGGGGGAAACAGCGCAGATACCGGTTCTGTTCTACACGGAGGAGACGCCGCTTCTCAGGGAGGAGTATGAGGACTATGCCCTGGTGCAGTTTATGCCGCTCTCTCTGTGGAAAACTCTGGAGACTCAGGTGAGCGGTGTGGAAAAGGATACGTATGTACGCATCCTTGGACCGGAGAAGGCGGATGTGGAGACGCTGGATGAGATCGAGCAGGAGGCGGCAGGGCTTCTGGCTTCCTCTTTCCGGGTGGAGAGCGAGAACCGGATAGAAGAGAGGATGGTCAATGACCAGATGCTCCTGGGAGCCCGGACCATACTGGGAGCGCTGTGCGTCCTTCTGGGAGTGATCGGCCTTGCAGGCATCTTTACCAACACCTTTGGCTTTCTGCGTCAGAGGCGGCGGGAGTTTGCCCGATATCTGTCAGTGGGGATGGATCTGTCCGGCATGAAAAAAATGCTCTGCATCGAGGCGGCGATCGTCGCCGGGCGGCCTGTTTTCCTGGGGCTTCTCATCACTGTGCCGGTGACCGCCTTCATGGTCAGCGCCAGCCAACTGGAGACAGGAGTCTTCCTGGAGGAGGCGCCCTTCCTGCCGGTGGCCATCTACGCCCTTGCCATCATCCTGTCAGTGGCACTGGCCTACTGGCTGGGAGCCCGGAGGCTGCTTGGCAGCGACCTGAGCGGGCCGCTCAAGGACGACACGCTGAACTGACGGACGCTGGAACAGGTCAGAAGGAAGGGCTCATCTCCTGGACCAGGGCGATGAAGCGCCGGGCCGCCGGGCTGAGGGCCTTCTGTGACCGAAGGCCGATGCCCAGCTCCCGGGAAAATCCCGGATCCAGGGGGAGGTACTGTATGCTGTCCCCTGCGCTCTCCACGGTCAGCCGGGGGAGGATGCTGACGCCCAGGCCGCTGGCCACCATGGAGGAGATCACATGGTCGTCCTTTGAGGAGACCCGTATGCGGGGCGAGATCCTTGCCTCCTGGATGGCGTCGTGTATGTCGTAGTCCACATCCAGGGCGGAGATGATAAAAGGCATGTCGGTAAAGGCCTGTATGGGAAACGAGGTCATGCCCTCCAGATAGAAGTCCCTGGGGAAAATGGCGACCAGGGGATCCTCGTAAAGGGGCAGCCACTCCAGGGTGCCGATGTTTCTCCTGCTCAGGAGCCCAAAATCCGCCCGGCTGTTGTGGAGCCAGTCCAGGATTTCGTCAGTGCTGCCCTCCAGCAGCTCGATCTCAATGCCGGGGCACTCCTTCCGGAAGGTGCGGATCACGGAGGGGAGCCAGTTGCAGGAGATGCTGGCAAAGGAGGCAATGGTCAGATGACCGATCTCCAGCCCGTTCAGAGCTGCTGCCGTCTGCTCCAGATGCTCGTTGACAGACAGCAGGTTCCGGACCAGGGGCAGCAGGGCCTGGGCGTCCGAGGTGAGGGAGACGCCGCGTCTGTCCCGGAGAAAGAGGGGGAAACCCAGCTCGTTTTCCATGGCCTTCAGGACATGGCTCACACCGGACTGGGTGTAGCCCATCCGCTCCCCGCTTTTGGTGAAATTCTTTGTCTCCGCAATATCTGCGAAAAGTGCATATTTACTGATATCCATAATTACGCCTCCCTGCTTGAAATAAAAAAAGGAGGCGCTCTCTATTAGAGAAGACACCTCCCTTGGCATGCGTGTGTTCGTTTTGCGAGTATCCTTTTACAGGAGTCATTATAGAGGATTTTCGGGAAAAAGGCAAGCGGCGCCCGGCTAAAAAGGCTGGTCCAAAAGCCTGGCCAAAGGCCCGGGCATGCGCCCCATGAGGGAAAGCCAGCATGAGAAAATGTCATGACGTGATCAATATTTCTCGTTTTACAGCAGGGGAAAAGGGGACTATAATGCCCATATGATCCGGACAGCGGTAGCACGGCAGGCAATGGCGCTTACAAAGGCGCTGTGCCTGCCTTTCTCATTTATTTTCCCTATTTCTCCCGCTGTTTGGGTCGCCTAAAAAAGACAGGGAGGTAAGAGACATGAAAAAACGAATTGTTTCCATATTACTTACAGGAGCCATGGTATCCGCGCTGCTGGCAGGCTGCGGCAGCTCCTCTGACGACGCATCCGGAGCCGCGGCGGACACAGCTGACACAGCCGCCCAGGACGATGCATCGGACGGGGGCAGCACAGGTCTTGACTGCGAGGGAGCCCTGGACGGCGTGACGCTGAACCTGGGAACCTCCGGGACATACGCTCCGTTCTCCTACTACGGGGATGACGGCATGACCCTCCAGGGATACGACATTTCCCTTCTGGAGGAGCTCCAGAACATCCTGGGCTTTGACATTGCAGGCGGAGAGATCCAGGCCATGGATTACGGAGCCCTCACCACCTCCATCACCCAGGGACAGATCGACGTGGCGGCAGCCGCTCTCTGTGCCACAGATGAGAGAAAAGAGAACATGAACTTTACAGATACCTACTATGACGCGGGCATTGTGGTTGTCGTGGGAGAGGACAACACAGACATCACCAGCGTGGAGGACCTGGAGAGCGGCGACTATACAGTGGCTGTCCAGACAGGAACCATTTCCTATGAGTACGCGGCCGCAAATCTTCCCGAGTCCTGTCTCCAGACCTTTGACTCCCAGGCGCTGGCCTACAGGGCTGTGGAGGACGGACAGGCGGACGCCACCATCTACGACGCGCCCGGCACAGCCTATTCCATCAGCACAGGGGAGATCCACTTAAAGATCGTGGGCGATGAGTTCTACACAGGCCAGGCTCCCTACGCCATCGCCCTCTCCTTTGCCATCTGCGAGGAGTACCCGGACATCGTGGACTGGTTCAATGAGGCCATCCAGTATCTGTCCGACAATGGGACTCTGGACGAATTAAGCACCCAGTGGTGCGAGGCGTAAAGGGGAGATGACTGTATGAGTGCTGAACTTTTATCCACCATTCTTCCCATGATGCTGCGGGGACTGCAGGTCACCCTGCAGGTGGCGGTCATCGGCATCCTGCTGGGCTTTGTCCTGGGGGCTGTCAGCGGATACGCCCTCCAGAGCCGCAGCAGGATCGCCAGAGGGATCGCATCGGTCTACATCTGGATCATACGCGGAACGCCTATCGTAGTCCAGGCACTGTATGTGTACTTTGTGGTGCCGGCCATCATCTCCCTGGCGACCGGGGACCGGTTCGTGCTGGACAGCACAGTGGCGGGCATTATCGTCATCACCCTGAACGCGGGGGCCTTTATCTCGGCCATCGTAAAGGGAGCCCTGGAGGGTGTGGACGAGGGACAGAGGGAGGCGGGGGCAGCCCTCGGCCTCTCCCACCGCCAGATCCTGTTCCGGATCGTCATTCCGCCGGCCTTTAAGGCCATGATCCCGGGACTTTTCAACCAGTTCATCATTTCCGTCAAGGACACGGCCCTTCTGTCCATCATATCGGTGAACGAGATCACGCGCCAGACCCAGAACTATGTGGCCCGGACCTTCAACACGATCCCGGCCTACACTATCTGCGCGCTGGTCTATCTGGTGCTGCTGTCCATCCTTATGATCCTGCAGAAATACGTGGAGCGGAAAATAGCAAAATAACAGGAGGAGTGATACTATGGCAGAGACATTGATATCGGTAAAAAATCTGAGGAAATCCTTCGGGGATCTGGAGGTGCTCAAGGACATCAGCATGGACATCCACCAGGGAGAGGTGGTGTGCATCATCGGCCCCTCCGGCTCCGGCAAGAGCACCCTTCTGCGGTGCATCAACCAGCTTGAGACGCCCACCTGCGGGGAGGTCATGTACAAGGGCGAGAATGTCCTGGAGGACAAAGCAGATATCCGGAAATTCCGGGAGGAGGTGGGCATGGTGTTCCAGAGATTTAACCTGTTCCCGCTGAAGACTGTCCTTGGAAACGTGGCTCTGGCGCCGGTGCTCACAAAGCACAAGACAAAGAAGGAGGCCAGGGAGTACGCTATGGAGCTCTTAAAGAGAGTGGGGCTGGAGAGCAAGGCGGAGGCAAAGCCGGATATGCTGTCCGGCGGCCAGCAGCAGAGAGTTGCGATCGCGAGAGCCCTGGCCATGGACCCGGCGGCCCTTCTCTTTGACGAGCCCACCTCCGCTCTGGACCCGGAGCTGGTGGGAGAGGTGCTGAGCGTCATGAAGGAGCTGGCCACGGAGGGGATGACCATGGTGGTGGTCACCCACGAGATGGCCTTTGCCAGGGACGTGGCAGACAGAGTGATCTTCATGGCGGACGGCTATATCGTGGAGGAGGGAACTCCGGAGGAGGTCATGGGCCATCCCAGGGAAGAGAGGACAAAGTCATTTCTGTCAAGGTTCCTGGCCGCGTAGGAGAGGAGAGGCCGGCCTCCCATCCCTCCGGGGGGCCGGACATCCGGCTGGTGAAGCGGGACAGAGCCGGAGACAGATATGTCGTGACCATCACAAGACAGTTTGGAAGCCTGGGGCGGCCCATTGCCAAAAGGCTGTCTGAGATCCTCCAGGTGGAGTACTATGACAGGGACATTGTGGAGGAGACGGCCCGGCGGATGAACCTGCCTGTGTCCGCTGTCAGCGACAGGGAGGAGCGGAGCTCCGGCTTTTTTAGGATGCTCTTCCCCCTGGGGACAGAGGCGGAGGAGAAGCAGAGGCAGCTCTTTCAGGTCCAGTCCGGGATCATCAGCAGGCTGGCGGCAAAGGACTCCTGCATCATCGTCGGCAGGTGCGCGGACTATGTGCTGGCCGGCGAGAAGCATGCCATCCATGTCTACATCTACGCCCCCTATGAGGCGCGGCTGTCCAACTGCGTGGGACCTCTCGGCATGCAGGAGGACACAGCCAGACGGATGATCCGGGAGGTGGACCGGGCCCGGCTGGCCTACCACAGAAGGTTCGCCCACTACGCGCCGGACGACCCGGCCCACAAGCATGTGATCATCAACAGCGCCCTCCTCGGCGTGGAGGGCACAGCCCGGGCCCTGGCGGCCCTTGTGCGGATCAGGCGCGGGATGGGGGAAATGGACAGATAACAATATTTTATAACGTTGAAAGCCTGCTCATCAGCGTGCTATACTTGAGAGAGTAAGCAGAAAACAAGCTGATAAGGAGGCTTTCCCTATGCCCAAAGGACAGAACCAGAAACTGAAGCTGTACTATCTCGCGAAGATCATGCTGGAAAAGACAGACGACGACCACTACCTGACCATGCCGGAGATACTGGAGGCGCTGCGCTCCTGCGAGGTGACGGCGGACCGGAAGAGCATTTACACGGACCTGCGGGACCTGGAGCACCTGGGAGTGGAGGTGGAGGGGGAGCCCTGGGGCCGATCCTACCGCTACCACGTGGTGGGCCGGCAGTTCGAGATGCCGGAGCTGAAGCTCCTGGTGGATGCCATCCAGTCCTCCCGGTTCATCACGGCGAAGAAATCCAACGAGCTCATCCGCAAGCTGGAGAGCCTGGTCAGTGAGTACGAGGCCAGGGAGCTGCAGCGCCAGGTCTACGTGTCCGGCCGGATCAAGACCATGAACGAGAGCATCTACTACACGGTGGACGCCATCTACAGCGCCATTGCCAGCAACAGGAAGATCCTGTTCCAGTATTTTCAGTGGAACGCGAAAAAGGAGATGGAGCTGCGCCACGGCGGGGCCTTCTACAGGATCAGCCCCTGGGGGCTTGCCTGGGACAATGAGAACTACTATCTGGTGGGCTACGACTCGGAGGCGGGCATGATCAAGCACTACCGGGTGGACAAGATGCTGCACATCCGGATGTCCGATGAGGAGAGAGAGGGGAAAGAGCACTTCAGCGGGCTGGATATGGCGGCCTACATGAAGAAGAGCTTTGGCATGTTCGGCGGCCAGGAGGAGCAGGTCAAGCTGCTGGTGCACAACCGGCTGGCCGGGGTGATCATAGACCGGTTCGGGAAGGATATCATGATGATACCGGCGGATGAGGAGCATTTCACAGTCCGCGTGGACGTGGCGGTGAGCGGCCAGTTCATCAGCTGGGTCTTCTCACTGGGAGACGAGGTGACGATCCTGGGACCGGACCGCGTGGTGGAGCAGGTGAACCGGGAGATCAGGAGGCTCATGGAGCAGTATGGGATCAGCAGTCAGCCTTAGCGGGGAGGGCAAAAGTATAAAAGTGGTATTTTTATAGGACAGCTTCAGAACTACACTGAGTTTAAAGATAAGATAAAACTCAGTTGTAGAAAGGAGCTGTTCTTTTTATGAAAGGTTACAATACAGATAAAGGCTATATGGGATATGTGGACGGAAGCTACATGCTGTTCGCCAGCGAAGAAGAGTACTATGATTACATGGAAGCATAGGAAAAAACGAAGAATAGAAGGAGACCAAAAACAGGGAGGAATAAAAATTTGTCAGGAGGTCAGTCTATTTTATAAAAATAGATTGACTTCTCTTTTTTTGCGTTGTATACTAGCTTTCGTAGATGACTTTCGCACAGTGAAGTGAGAAATTTTTAAAGTATAAAAGCAACAGGGAGGAATAAGAGATGAAATGGAAAAAAGCAGCAGCAATTCTGATGGTAATGGCAATGACTGCCGGCCTTGCGGCCTGCGGAAGCGAGTCATCCTCAGACAGCGGTGAGAGCGAGGGAGGAGCGGACGGCTCCGGGAAATATGTGATCGGTATCTGCCAGCAGATGGAGCACCCGTCACTGGACGACGCGACAGCCGGCTTCCAGGACGCCTGCAAGGAGCTGTTCGGCGAGGACAATGTGGAGTTTGACGTGCAGAACGCGCAGGGAGAGCAGACCATGTGCTCCACTATCATGAATAATTTTGTTTCCTCTGATGTGGATCTGATCCTGGCAAACGCCACCCTGCCTCTCCAGACAGCGGCCCAGGCGACAGCGGACATCCCCATCCTGGGCACGTCCGTGACAGACTACGGCAGCGCTCTTGGCATAGACGACTGGACAGGGACAACCGGGGTAAACGTTTCAGGGACAAGCGACCTGGCTCCCATCGCCGAGCAGGAGGATGTGATGCTGGAGCTCCTGCCGGATGTGAAGACAGTGGGTATCCTCTACTGCTCCGCAGAGTCCAACTCCAAGTACCAGGCAGAGATGTTTGAGAAGGAGCTGGAGGAGGACGGCGTGGAGTACAAGGAGTACACAGCGGCGGACTCCAATGAGATCCAGTCTGTAGTGACAAACGCGGTGCAGGAGGTGGACGCCATCTACATTCCCACAGACAACACCATGGCGGCCAACCCGGGCATCATCGACAATATCTGCCGCCCGGCAAAAATCCCGGTGGTTGCCAGCGAGCAGGGCACATGCAGCGTGGCGGGAATAGCGACCCTGTGCATCAGCTACTATGAGCTGGGCTACACCACAGGCGAGATGGCCTATGACATCCTGGCGAACGGCGAGGACATCACAACTATGGAGGTGCGGACAGCGCCGGAGCCGACCAAGATGTACAATCCGGAGATATGCGAGGAGCTGGGAATCACTGTCCCTGAGGGATACGAGCCCATCGAGTCCGTATCCGCTGCGGAATAAAAGTAGAAAGGCGGAGACAGAAAAATGATAGCAGAATATTTTCTTTCCCTGGATCCTCTGGCATTGCTTCGGGCAATGCCGGGAACAGCGGCCCAGGGTATTATATGGGGGATCATGGCGCTGGGAGTTTACATTACCTTCCGCATCCTGGATTTCCCGGATCTTACGGTGGACGGATCTCTGGCCACCGGAGCGGCCACGGCGGTCATGCTGATACAGGGCGGGATGAGCCCGGCTCTCTCCCTTGTGTTCTCGCTGCTGGCAGGCATGGCGGCGGGCATGGTGACCGGACTTCTCCACACAGGTCTTGGCATACCGGGGATCCTGGCCAGCATCCTGACCCAGGTGTCCCTGTACTCCGTGAACCTTGGCATCATGGGGAAATCCAACCAGGGCATCAGCCTGACCCAGCAGGGTCTGGTGGCTTCCTCCAGATATGTGACAGGAGATGACAGAGTTTTCTTCTTCCTGAAACTGATCGTGGGATGCCTGATCCTGGTGGCCATCGTCTACTGGTTCTTCGGGACTGAGATGGGCGCCTCCATCAGGGCCACAGGCTGCAATCCCCAGATGGCCCGGGCGCAGGGCATCAACACTAACTACACAAAGGTGCTGGCGCTGACCATCTCCAACGGTCTGGTGGGCCTGTGCGGCGGCATCCTGGCTCAGTATCAGGGAGCGGCGGACGTCAATATGGGCCGTGGCGCCATTGTCATCGGACTGGCAGCCGTGATCATCAGCGAGGTGATCTTCGGAAAGCTCTGCGCGGGCAAAAAGATCGCCTTTGCCTACACGCTGGCGGCCGTGTTCGTGGGGGCAATCCTCTACTACGTGGCCTACGCGCTGGTGCTCTGGCTGAAGATGCCTTCAGACTATATGAAACTGTTCTCCGCGCTCGTGGTTGCGGTGTTCCTGGCTGTGCCCTACTTAAAAGGCCGCTGGGCAGTGAGAAGGAGGGCCTAGAAAATGGGATACATGCTTGAGATCAAAAACATTCACAAGACATTCAACAAGGGGACCATCAACGAGAAGAAGGCTCTCGACGGGGTGAATTTGAACCTGAACCCGGGAGATTTTGTGACCATCATCGGCGGAAACGGAGCCGGGAAGTCCACCACCCTAAACGCCGTTGCAGGCACCTGGCTTGTGGACGAGGGGAATATTGTCATAGACGGAGTGGACATTACCAGGCTGCCGGAGCACAAGAGGGCTGTCTATCTGGGACGGGTGTTCCAGGACCCCATGACCGGCACGGCCTCCACCATGTCCATTGAGGAGAACATGGCCATCGCCGCCAGGCGGGGGCAGAGGAGAGGCCTTCGGTGGGGCATCTCCAGAAAAGAGAGAGAGGAATTCAAGAAAAAGCTGGGAGCTCTGGGACTGGGGCTTGAGGAGCGCATTTCCACCAAGGTGGGACTTCTGTCCGGCGGGCAGAGGCAGGCGGTGACTCTTCTCATGGCTGCCATCAAAAAGCCCAAGCTTCTGCTTCTGGACGAGCACACAGCGGCTCTGGACCCGAAGACGGCGAAGAAGGTGCTGGAGATCTCTGATAAGATCATCGAGGAGAACCAGCTCACAGCCATGATGGTTACCCACAATATGAAGGACGCCATCGCCCATGGCAACCGTCTGATCATGATGCACGAGGGACGCATCATCTACGATGTGTCCGGCGAGGAGAAGCGGCAGCTCCACGTGTCCGACCTGCTGAAGAAATTCGAGGAGGTCAGCGGAGGAGAGCTGGACAATGACAGGATGATGCTGGGATAGACCTCAGAGAATGTTGGAAGATGTGGAGTCAAATAAGAGTGCTTTTTATAATATAAAGAATTTAGGTAAGTAAAATCTCAAATGTGTTAGTTTGAGAAATTAAAAGAATAAGCATATCTAACAAAATCCAAGTATTAAAAAGTTTGGAATTTTGTGGGATATGCTTATTTTATAAAAATGGGAGTTAACTAATATTTTCTAAAGGTTTTTTTAATTTGGAAAGTCCTAATATATAGTCGGCTGAGACATTATAATATTTACATAGACTGATTAGATGCCGAAGCGGTAATTCGTTTGCGCCTCTTTCGTAGCGGGCATACATAGTTTGAGATGTGCCAAGATAATTAGCAATCTCTTGTTGGGTTTTGTCGTTGTCTTCGCGTAACTCACGAATAATTTCTATGTATGTTTTGCCCATAGACGCCTCCTTTTGAATAAAATAACATAGTACATATATTTACTCTTGAAAATAGTAAATATATGTACTAAAATTAAAGATAATATGTCGATTAACATAGGAGGTGTGAATATGAGGAAATTAAAAAAAATGGAAGTAATGTTGCTACTCGGAATATGCATTCTGCGGAGCCTAGCGGACTCCGATGCGTTTCAGAGCGGACGCTGTGCGGAGCATAACGGACGCCCTGAAAC
>NZ_SPGT01000034.1:0-20196 GCF_005845155.1 Clostridium sp. BSD2780061688st1 H5
AGAATAGCTATGATAGAAATAGTATTAAGACCTTGGAGAGGGTCTATAAACACTACTACTTTATAATACGAGAGAGGGGACGGATATTCCGGAGCCCGGTATGTATATTTTAAGCAATACGGATCGTTTTAATGGTTCGACTGTATTGGCATATCCCGGTCTGCAGGAGAAGTTGGAAACGCTGTTTCCGGAAGGATATTATCTGCTTCCATCTTCGATCCATGAGATGATCATTGTTCCAAAGGACGGAAATATATCGCCGAAGGAACTGGGAGAAATGGTACGGAATGTCAATGAGACAGAAGTTGCAAGAGAAGAGGTTCTGTCAGACCGGATCTATGAGTTCGATAAAGAAAAAAGGCAGCTTTGCCAGGTGCCGGAATCCATAGAAAAAGAAAAGGAGATGGAGCGATGAGAAAACGAAATGTGGCGATCTTGTTCCGTCTGAACCGGAAAGAGGCGGAGATCCTGGATAAAAAAGTAAAAAAGAGTGGTCTAAGCCGGGAGGCATATCTCCGTCATCTGATCAGCGGCGTGGTTCCGAGAGACGCCCCGCCGCCGGATTACTATTCCATGATGAGGGAACTCCACCGGATCGGGAATAACCTAAATCAGATCGCACAGAAGGCACACACTTTAAATGTACTTGATGTGCAGCGGTATGACCGGGATATGCGGATGTTTGAAGATACTGTAAAGAAGATTACGGAGGCGGTGATCCTGCCGGAACCGATGAAAAATGAAAACCGGAGAGGAGTGTAAGGTGGCTACCACATCCATCTGGAGTGTAAAAGGTTGGCTGGGGAAAGTCGTGATCTATGTAGAGAACCCGGAAAAGACCACCGCTCCGGAGATCGCAAAACTTCCGGGATATGAAAACGAAGGGGCGGTACAGCGTGAAGAAAAAATGCAGAGCCTTTCTGATGTGATCGCCTATGCGGTCAATGCAGAAAAGACCAGACGGAAAGGGAAAAAGGGAGAGGAGGGGATCGTCAGTGAGACGGAGCAGATCATGCAGCAGTATGTTTCCGGGATCAACTGCACGCCCGCCACCGCGCGTAATGAAATGATAGCTGTTAAAAAGCGGTATGGAAAGGATGAGGGGATCGTGGCATTTCACGGGTATCAGTCCTTTGCTCCGGGAGAGTGTACCCCGGCATTGGCCCATGAGATCGGCGTCCGTCTGGCACAGGAATTGTGGGGCGGGCGTTTTCAGATATTGGTAGCCACCCATCTGGACAAAGCCCATCATCTTCATAACCATTTCGTGGTCAACTCTGTTTCCTATCTCGATGGGAAACGGTATCACAGAACCAACCGGGACTACCGGGATATGCGAGCAACCTCTGACCGGCTCTGCCGGGAGTACGGTCTGTCCGTGATCGAACATCCGCAGCCGGGAAAGTCCAGACACTACGGCGAGTGGCGGGCAGAGCAGGAAGGGAGGCCCACTTATCACAGTATCGTCCGGGAGGACGTGGATGAGGCCATCCTGCAGGCGAGGACGGAAAAGCAGTTTTTCCACTTCCTGAAAGAGAAAGGCTATTCCATCAAGTTTGGCAAAGACATTACGATCCGTCCGGAAGGGCGGGATCGGGGATTGAAACTGAAACGGAACTTTGGAGAGGAGTATTCTTTGGAGTCGATCCGAAGGAGGATACTGGAGGAAGATCCGCCTGCCATCCCGCAGGGAGAACGACTGCCGGAGAAAAAGCGGTATGTGGCGCATGTGCGGGGGAACCTGCCGAAAAGGAAAATCGGAGGACTGCGGGGCCTGTACCTGCACTACTGTTTTCTTTTAGGTATCCTGCCGAAAAACCGCCCGCCTGTATCGCCGAAACAACTTCATTTCCTTCTGCGGGAGGATCTGGCGAAACTGGAACAGATCTCCAGAGAGACAAGGCTGCTCTGCCGCTGTCACATTGACACGGACGTGCAGCTTTTTTCCTATAAAGAATCGCTGCAGGAGCAGATGACACAGCTATCAAAAGAACGTCAGAAGCTGCGGTATCAGTGCCGCAGTATCCGGGAAGAAGACCGTCTGTCGGAAGTAAAAGCAGAAATTGCCAGACTGACTGCCCGGATCGGGGAACTGAGAGAGGAGGTGGTGCTTTGCGACGGGATCGCCGCACGTTCCGGCCTGGTCCGGCAGAAGATCCAGATCGTGCGGCAGAAAAAGAAACAGGGAAAGGAGGAAGTAAGCCATGAACACATCAGGCGAGGCCGCTGACCAGGTGGTGCGCATGTCGCTGGAAGTCGGCGAGGCGGCCTTAAAGATCACAGGAGCCGGGGCAAAACAGCTTGCGGTCATTCTGTATGCGGTACTGAAAGAGCAGAAAAAGACAAAAGGACGGGCAAGGCTGGAAACGCTTGTCCGTTCCGGGAAACCGCTGACGGTGTATTCCGTAAAAGAGAGCGATTTGAAACAGTTTGTCACAGAGGCAAAGCGGTACGGGATCTTATACTGTGCGGTGCGGAACCCGAAAGGGAGTATAGACGGGATGGTTGATGTGGTGGTCAAGGAAGAGGACGCTCCCCGGATCAACCGGATCGTGGAGCGGTTCAAGTTTGCTTCTGTTACAGAAGCGGCTCAGATCAAGACAGAGATCGAAAAGAGCAGAGAGGAAAAATCCCACAGGAAGAGCCAGGAGGTGTCCTCCGGGAAAGCGAAACCGGATACCGGAAAGCCAAAGCAGAAAGGGGAACCGTCACAGGAGCAGAAAGCAATGTCCGGGAAATCCCCAGCGGCTCCGCAGCAGGAACGCCCGGAAAAGTCACAGGAGGACCGGCTCATGGACGAACTGTTTGGGGAGCCGGTAAAGAAAGAGGGAAAGCAACAAAACCCCTCTTTGGCAAAGACAGAGAAATCCCGTCTGTCCGAGCCTATCTCCGTGAGGCCAGACAAAACCGCCGAGGGTACTTCTAAGCTGTATGTTCCGTCCGTACCGAAAAAGCCGTCCGTGCGGAAAGAACTTAATGAGATAAAGGCGGCGAGGAAGAAAGAGGCGGAAGGGAAGGTACAGGAAGCGATTTCAAAAGAGAAATCTGGCAGGACGAGGCAGACGCAGCATACGCAGCCGCAGAACCGGAAAAAACCAAGAAAATCGAAAGAGAGGTAGAGAGTATGGAGAACAACTTTGATTCCATGTTGAATGTATCGGCAGTGCCGCAGGACGACAAAAAAGCCGCTTTTATTGCGAAGAGTAAAAACAATCGGAACCGCTGCTATGAGCTGTCTGAGCAGATCACGAATGAAGTGGCGGCAGACAGCGGGAAGTTTCAGCAATATCTGGACGTACAGGCCCGGTTTGACCGCTATACCGCCAATAATGCCCTGCTGATCCTGGCTCAGAGGCCGGACGCAGAGCGTCTGGGAGATTATGGATACTGGAGGGAACAGGGCGTATTCGTGAAACGTGCGGAGCGGCAGAACCCGGTTCTGATCATGGAGCCGGGAAAGGAATATGAACGGGAAGACGGAAGTATCGGGACCTACTATAACGCCAGGGAATTGTATGATATTTCCCAGACTACCATGAAAGAACGTCCGCAGCCGCAGACAGAGCTGGATGAGCGCCTTCTGATCCGGGCGTTGATCAACAATCCCCCGGCCAGTATTGTGACGGCAGAGCCGGATCAAATGCCGGAGGATAAGGGCGCAGTCTTTGAGCCGGAGGAAAACTGTATCTATGTGAGGAAAGGGATGAACGCACAGGAAATTTTCCAGTGCCTGACGCCGGAACTGGCCCTTGCCGGGTTTGCGGACGGAGATCCGGAGTATGACCGGGATGAGGACGCTTTCCATGCCTACTGTGCGTCTTACCTGCTCTGTAAAAAGTATGGGATCGATACGCAGGCATATGACTTCCGCTATGCGCCCGATTTCTTTGAGGGGATGGAGCCGCAGGAAGTGCGGGCGGAGCTGTCGAAAGCCCGTGACGCAGCCAATCAGATCTCTTCCCGTATGGCGAAAGTGTTTGAGCAGAACCGCATGAGCCAGAGACAGCAGGAACAGGCGGGGCAGAGGCAGGAAGGAGAGCAGAACAGGGAGAACGGACCAAAACGGGAGGAAAGTCAGAGCCGGACGCATATGCAGGACCGGGAACCCGGACAGCCACGAGGAAACTGGCAGCGCCGGGAGGCGGCACAGGAACGATAGGACGGAGGTGTGAAGATTGAGTGAGGGCAGAGTAACTCTGGAACTGGATAAATACGAATGCGGCGTGATCTTCCATTCCCTGAAAGATAAACGGAACCAGATGTTAAAAGAGGAGCGGCCCACGGACGCCGTGGACGATGTTCTCTTAAAGGTTATTGAAAAGATGGAGGTGCCGCCGGAGAAACCACGAAGGGGGCACAGACGCCATGAAGAGCGGTAGCAGGAAAAGCACATGGATTTTTGCCATTCTCGGCATTTTCCCCGTTATCTGGTTTGCCCTGCTGACAGCGCCTTATCTGTCCGGCGGCCTGATCGGTATCGTGAAAGGACTGCCGGAGGCGATGGAGCATCCGTTTTCTATGGAACTCTGTAAGGACAGCGCAAAAACTGTCCTTCTTTTTTTACTGGCGTATGGACTGGGGATCGGAATCTACTTGTCCACCCGGCGAAAGTACCGCAGGGGAGAAGAACATGGTTCCGCTGTGTGGGGAGACGTCCGGGAAATCAACCGGAAATACAGTGAGAAAAATTTTCTGGCCAATAAACTGATGACGCAGAACGTGCGGATCAGCTATGACAGCCGGAAACACCGGCGGAACCTGCTGACCATTATCATCGGCGGGAGTGGAGCGGGCAAGACGAGGTTTTATGCGAAACCGAATCTCATGCAGGCGAACACTTCTTTCGTAGTGCTGGATCCGAAAGGGGAAAATCTCCGGGATACCGGATTTCTGTTAAAAGCGAAAGGCTATGATGTCCGGGTGCTGGATCTGATCAACATGGAGAAAAGCTACTGTTACAATCCTTTTGTCTATCTGAAGGATGACAATGACGTGCAGCGGCTTGTGACCAACCTGTTTAAAGCCACCACGCCGAAAGGGAGCCAGAGCAATGATCCTTTTTGGGATACGGCGGCGTCCATGCTTCTTCTGGCGCTGATCTTTTATTTGAAATACGAGGCTCCGGAAGAAGAGCAGAATTTCCCTATGGTTATGGAGCTTCTGCGGGCGGGAGAAGTGCATGAGGACAATGACGAATATCAATCCCCTCTGGACGAACTGTTTGAACGCCTGGAAATGCGGGAGCCGGAGCATATCGCCGTAAAGTATTACAAGGATTACCACTCCGGAAGTGCGAAAACGCTGAAATCCATCCAGATCACACTGGCAGCCAGACTGGAGAAATTCAACCTGTCCAGCCTTGCGGCGCTGACCGCTACAGACGATTTGGATCTTCCTTCTTTGGGAGAAAAGAAAGTGGCGCTCTTTGCCCTGATCCCGGACAATGACACCAGCTATAACTTTCTGGTGTCAATTTTGTATACCCAGTTATTCCAACAGCTTTTCTATCTGGCAGACCACAAGTATGGGGGCAGGCTGCCCGTCCATGTCCATTTCCTGATGGACGAGTTCGCAAACGTCAGCCTGCCTGATGACTTTGACAAGATCCTTTCTGTCATGCGCTCCAGAGAAGTCAGCGTCTCCATCATCCTGCAGAATCTGGCGCAGTTAAAGGCATTGTTTGAAAAACAGTGGGAAAGCATTATGGGAAATGCAGATGAATTCCTGTATTTAGGAGGCAATGAACAGGGAACCCACAAGTATGTCAGTGAACTGCTGGGGAAAGCCACCATTGACACCAACACCTATGGTAAGTCTACCGGACACTCCGGGAACTATTCCACTAATTATCAGATCACAGGCCGGGAGCTGATGACACCGGATGAAGTGCGTATGCTGGACAACCGCTACGCACTTCTTTTTATCCGGGGAGAACGCCCGGTCATGGATGAAAAATTTGATATTTTGAAACACCCGAACATTGCTCTGACCACAGACGGGAAAGGAAAACCCTATCTGCACGGAGAAGTGACGCAGGCGGTGGCGAGCATTATGCTGGGAGACAGTCTGGAGGGCGAGATCGCAGAGGCCCCGCCGGACACAGAAGGCTATGAACTCTTATCCGATGAGGATTTAGAGGAACTATTTAATAAGAACGAGGAGGACTCAGATAATGAAACAGAGAGATGAGAAAAGAGAAACCCGGAAACTTCCCATGAGCCGCAGAGGAAAGCGGCTCATGGTCATTTATGCGGCGCTGGTGCTGATGATGACGGCAGGGGCCACAACTGTATTTGCAGCGGATGATCCGCTGACCGTGATCAATAACCTGTCCGAATTTATCTTTGGGCTGATCCGTGCCATCGGTATGATCCTGCTGGGCTTTGGTATCGTGCAGATCGGACTGTCCTTAAAATCCCATGATCCGTCGCAGCGGGCGAATGGATTCCTGACACTTGCCGGAGGCGTGATCATCACGTTTGCAAAAGAAATCCTGACATTGATCGCAGGATAAGAAACATCCAGTAACCGGGCAGGGGGACGGGCCGGAAACGGTCTGTCCTGCTCCTGCCGGAAAGGAGGAATGTGTTTTGAGTGATAACTGGGTGGTTCAGAACCTTCAGAACGCCCTGGACACATGGAACAGCAAACTGGCAGAAATCTGGCAGATCATTACCCAGTCTCCGGAAAATTTCAAAGGCGGAGACATCTGGAATGTGATCGCCAGTATCCACGGTGCGCTGCAGGCAATCGGGTATGCCCTTCTGGTGTTGTTTTTCGTGGTAGGCGTGGTAAAGACCTGCGGAAGTTTTACAGAAGTGAAAAAGCCGGAACACGCACTGAAACTGTTTATCCGTTTCGCTCTGGCAAAAGGCGTGATTACCTATGGTCTGGAATTGATGATGGCGTTGTTCCGCATTGTGCAGGGGATTGTCAGCACCATCATGGACGCCGCCGGATTTGGGAGCGCACAGGAGACAGTGCTGCCGCAGGAGATCATTACCGCAGTGGAGGACTGCGGATTTTTTGAAAGTATCCCTCTATGGGCGGTCACGCTGATCGGCGGCCTGTTTATTACAGTTTTGAGCTTTATTATGATCATGAGCGTGTACGGGCGGTTCTTCCGGCTGTATCTCTATACCGCTATCGCCCCGGTTCCCTTGTCTACCTTTGCCGGGGAGCCGACACAGAACGTAGGAAAGAGTTTTTTAAAATCCTATGCGGCGGTGTGTCTGGAGGGAGCGATTATCGTTCTGGCCTGTATTATCTTCTCCGTGTTTGCGTCATCCCCGCCAGTGGTTGATCCGGAGGCAGCGGCAGTTACAATGGTGTGGAGCTACATTGCGGAACTGATCTTTAACATGCTGGTGCTGGTAGGCGCTGTGAAGATGGCGGACCGTGTGGTACGGGAGATGATGGGATTGTAAGAAAAAAGACACGGAATCCCGTGCCTTAGTCTACGATTTCTTTGGTATCTTTGTACCGCATGTTCCCGGCGCTGTCAAAGTACACGGTGTCCATAGAAATTCCGTTGTTTCTGGCACGCCTGACCTGCCAGCTCATATCCTCTTCCAGAGCCTTGTAATATTTCCGATCACGGAGGGCATTTCTTAGAGAAAAGAGCCAGCTTATGACGGAGAGAGCGAGCAGGCAAAAAAGGATTGCAAAAGCAAGCGTCTCATGGGCGGCGGCCCACGGGTTCAGAACCGTGGCGGTCAAGAGAAAGTAAAGGAGCGGCAGAGTCAGCCTGAATTTTCCCGCCAGGCGGAAGAGTAAGGAGAGAATGAGCAGGACAGCAGAGATACCGAGAGAGATAAAAACAGTGTATGGCATATAAAAGCCCCCTTTGCGTTTTTTCTTTGAGTATAACAGGAAGAACCGGGGGAGACAAATGTGCGATTGAGAAATTATCAGATAAAGGAGGTCATCATTTGGAAATCAAGATCAACCGGGAAATCCGGGAATACACGGAGGCCATGTATTTTGGCCTGTCACTCCGCCAGTTTATCTGTGCGGTTCTGGCCTGCGGTGTTGCTGTGGGCCTTTATTTTTTGCTCCGTCCCCATATGGGGATGGAAACCGTCAGTTGGGTGTGCATGTTGGGAGCAGCGCCCTTTGCGGCCATTGGCTTTATCAAATATCACGGAATGACCGCAGAGAAATTTCTGTGGGTATGGATCAAGAGTGAGATCCTCATGCCGAAGTATCTAGTATTCCATCCGGAGAACTTATATTACGAGCTGACAAAAGGCGAGATCAGAAAACAGGAAAAGGAGGCGATGGGAAAGCATGTTAAGAACACTAAAAACCGTCATGCGGCAGGACAAGGAGAAGTTTAAAATCCCGAAGAGCGTACAGCAGGCGATCCCGATCCAGACCATCTGGAAAGACGGGATCTTTCTGGTAGGGAAAAACAAGTATGCGAAGACGTACCGGTTTACAGACATTAACTTTGAAGTGGCGTCTGAGGAAGATAAGAAAGCGATGTTTCTGGAGTATACCAATATCCTCAACTTTTTTGACTGCGGAGCGACCACCAAGCTGACTGTCATTATCCGCAGGCTGAACAAAGAGGAACTGAAAGAGGCAGTCTTTATCCCGAAGCAGAATGACCGTCTGGATAAGTACCGGGAGGAAGTCAACGACATGCTTATGGAAAAGACAGTGGGAGCCAACGGCATGATCCGGGAGCTGTATGTGACGATCTCTGTATATCGGAAAAACGTGGAGGACGCAAGGAATTATTTCCTGCGTACCGGAAACGGGCTGATCTCCCATTTCAGCAACCTGGGTTCCAAGTGCGAGGAACTGGACGCACAGGAAAAACTCCATGTACTGTACAGCTTTTACCGGGCCGGAGAGGAAAGTCATTTCTGTTTTGATCTGAAAACGTCCGCAAAACTGGGGCACAGCTTTAAGGACCATATCTGTCCGGATACGATGGAATTTGAAAAAGATTATTTCAAAGTAGGGGAGCGGTATGGCAGGGTGCTGTATCTGAAAGACTATGCTTCCTATATTTCTGATGAAATGGTGTCGGAGTTTGCGGACATCAACCAGAACATGATGATCAGCATTGATATTATCCCGATCCCCACGGACGAGGCGGTCAATGAGGCGCAGAACCGGCTTTTGGGCGTGGAGACGAATATCACGAACTGGCAGCGGCGGCAGAACGCCAATCAGAACTTTTCCGCGACCGTGCCCTATGACATGGAACTGCAGAAAGAGGAAAGCCGGGAGTTTTTGCGGGATCTGACCACAAGGGATCAGCGGATGATGGTGGCTGTCGTAACTTTCATGCACACAGCGGAGAGTAAGAAACAGTTGGACGCAGACACCCACACCATCCTGTCTCTTGCGAGAAACCGGATGTGTCAGATGGCAGTACTGAAATTCCAGCAGATGGACGGGATGAATACCGCACTTCCGATTGGTGTGAGGAAGATCGACAGCATGAGGACGCTGACCACGGAAAGTTTAGGCAGCCTGATCCCCTTTAGGACGCAGGAAGTCATGGACAAAGGCGGGATCTACTGCGGAATCAATGCAATCTCCCACAATCTAATCCTGGTAAACCGTGGGCTTCTGCTCAATCCGTCCGCATTTATCTTAGGCGTACCCGGAAGTGGAAAGTCCATGCTGACCAAAATGTTTATCCTGTTGATCATTCTTTCCACCTCAAAAGATCAGGTGCTTGTGTATGATCCGGAAGGAGAGTATGAACCTCTGGTGCAGGCGCTGGGCGGCGTGAGCCTGCCGATCTGTGCAGGGAGTGATATTCACTTGAATGCTATGGATATGGTAAAAGGTTACGGCGATAAGAACCCGGTTGTGGATAAATCCCAGTTCGTCCTCTCCCTGTATGAGCGGATCACGGATGACCGCTATATGATTGGGCCGAAAGAAAAGAGTATCCTGGACCGCTGCGTGGAGCGTGTGTATTCCCGGAAACGCCAGTACGAAATCCCGACCTTCTTTACGCTGCGCCGGGTACTGCAGGAGCAGGATGAGCCGGAGGCGAAAGATCTGGCTCTGATGTTGGAATTGTTCACAGACGGTACGCTGAACAATTTTTCCCATCCCACCAATATTGAGACGGAAAACCGTCTGATCAGCTTTAATACACGGGGCATGGTGGAAGATATGAAAGACCTGGGGCAGCTTGTGATCACGGACCATATGATCAACCGGGTATCTCAGAACTGGGAGAACGGCGTGAGAACCCATATCTTTCTGGACGAGTTCCATACGCTGCTGCAGCATAAGTACAGCGCAAACTTCTTTGACAGCGCCTACCGGCGGTTCCGTAAGAGAAACGCATGGACGACCAGCCTGACGCAGAACGTGGAATATGTGCTGGACTCCCTGACCGCAAGGACCATGCTCTCCAACTCGGAATTTATTGTCATGCTGAACCAGTCTGCCTCTGACCGGGAGCAGTTGGCGGAACTTCTCCATATTTCCGGGGAACAGATGAAGTATATCACAAATGCCAGAGCCGGAAACGGACTTGCCAGGATCGGCAGCGCCCTGGTTCCGTTTTATAACCAGATGAGTAAGAACTCTGAGATCTACAAGCTGATGTCCACAAAACCGGAGGACTTCGAGAAAACGTGGGGCGGTACGGGAACTGACATTACAGAATCATAATAAATATCATGCTAGGCAGTCTGTGAGGAAAGAGATTTCCCGCAGGCTGTTTTCTAATGGAGGGATCATATGAAAACAATCCGATTTGAATCAAAGGAACACGAAAATTTCTTTTATTCCATGCTGAAAAGAACCGGGAACACGGACAGCTATCATCAGGCGTTTTTCTACTGCGTGGGGATTTCCGACACTACCAGAAGAAATGTGGAGCGGATTTTTGACTTTACACAGGGGCATATCCGGCCGGAGGGCCTGCATGAAGGCTGGCAAACAGGCGGCTCCATCCGTCTGACGAGGCTTGCTTTCAATCTCTGGAACGGATATGCAGAAAAGGGAGATGAGCGGATGTCCACCCCGTATGAGATATTTGACTGCGGGTACGCTCCTTACTTCTTTGAGGCGATCCGGCTGAAATATCCGGATTACTGCCGGGAACTGCCCGCCATGAAACCACAGACTGCACAGAGAGAACGATAGGAGGGGCACAGATGGAGACAGCAAGACAGACAGTATTGATGGAACAGCCGGAGATCGTAGAACTGTTCCGGGTATTGGAAGGGAATGGACTTACAAAAGAACAGAAAGAAGTGGAATCCCTTGTAAAGTATCTGGACGGAATGGAAGTCCAGTTTGGACAGGTGCTGGAGGAACTGCGGGATGTGAAGGAACAATTATCTCAGATCCAGGACGGAGGCGTGAAAGCGTCCGTTCTGCGGATCTCGGAACAGGCACAGGAAAAAGTGCAGGAAGTGGGAGGACAATTAAACACAGTGCGGAAAAATCTGATCCAGTCCGCAGGAAATGCTTTGCAGACCTATAAAGAGAAAGGGAAGGACGCTCTGCGGAAAGCCGTATCATCCATGAAGATCCCGTCTGCCCTTGCCCGGATACAGGAAGGGCTTCGCGGGGCGGTGGAGAGTATGAACCGGCAAGTCGATAAAATGGAAGTCTTAAGCGGGGAACTTCACGCTGCAGGCGGCCACATCAAAAACGTGGGCAGGATTTTCCGGGGGAAAGAGCAGAAGAAAGTTGAACCACAGACTGCAGACAAGGGGATCACAGCGAAGATACGCAAGTCATTTTTGACGATCAGCGGCAGGCTCTCCAGCATGGAGCAGACCACCGAGAATCTGCGCCGGCGTCTGGAACAGTTCGTGCAGAAGGAGGAAAAGAAACCGTCCGTGAAAGTGGAACTGAAAAAGCTGAAAGAAGAGAAGAAAATGGTTCCCCAGTTGCCGGTTCCGGTCAAACAGCAGGCAAGAGAATAAGGAGGAGAATTGCAGAATGAAACATCAGAAGATCAAAGGAAAATGGTATCTGGCAGGACTGGCGGTATGCGTCCTGTTTTTTGGCGTGTCGCTGTTTCAAGTGATCAGCCATTATGCGGGCGCACAGAAAGCAGAGAAAGAATTTACCGAACTGGCACAGATCGTGGAGCAGACAGAGGACACGCCGGAGGAAGAACCGGTGGGAGAGGAGCAGGAAGTGATTTCTCCTTTAGCGCGGTATGCCGAGCTGTTTGCCATGAATAATGATATGGCCGGATGGATCCGGATTGAGGATACGCAGATTAACTATCCGGTCATGTATACGCCGGACAACCCGGATTATTATCTGAAACACAATTTTTACAAGGAGTCCAGCGCTTATGGTATTCCCTATATCGCAGAGCATTGTGATCCGATGGAACCCAGTGACAATGTGATCGTTTACGGACATCATATGAATAACGGTTCCATGTTCGCCGGACTGATGAACTATGAGGACCGGGATTTCTATGAGCAGCATAAAATTGTCCATTTTGATACACTGACAGAAACCGCCGAATACGAAGTGATCGCAGTATTTAAGACTACGGTCTATGACGATACCGGGTTTAAGTTCTATCTTTTTTCTCATGCAGAGACGGAGAAAGAGTTCACGGACTATGTGGAGCAGTGCAGGGAACTTGCCCTTTATGATACGGGAGTGACCGCCACATATGGAGACAAGCTGCTTACTCTGTCCACCTGCGAATATTCCAATACCAATGGAAGGCTTGTGGTTGTGGCTAAGAAGATCTGAAAATCCCATATCCGAAAGGAGGGCAGGCGATGGGAAGAACGATCAAAACCCGCCACGTCCAGAAGGATATCAAGGTATTGGATAAAACAGTGACAGCGGCGGAGCATATGAAAGGGACCTATATCCGGACAAGAGACAGCGCAGAACAGACACAGGTCAAGGAACAGGGAAATCCCGTAGGCTATGCCGAAGATCAGGTCATGGAAAAGGGAGAGAGAGCCGCTCGTGGAACGGTTCAGCAGACAGGAAAACAGGGGGAAAAGGTAATTCATGCTGTCCGGGAGAGGGGCAGAGCAAAAAAAGAGGCAGAGGCTTTCCGGGAGAAGAACGGAGAGCCTTCCGCCTCTTCTTTTTCGTCTGGTACAGAAAAGACTTACCAGCCGAAAGAGCAGATGAAAAACCGGACAGGAGCGCAGACCGGGCGGACAGCCGGAAGGCAGGCCACCGGAGGAAGGGAGACTGGAAAGAAAGGAACGCAGATCCGGGAGCTTCCAAAGCAGACGGTCAAGACGCTTGACCGGGGAGAGAAAACAATCAAAACAGCCCATGCTTCTATAAAAACTTCCGGGAAAGCTGCAGCGAAAGGCACAGGCAGGACGATCAAAACAGCGCAGAGAACGGGATACACAGCAGTCCGGACTACGGAAGTGGCTGCCAGAACTGCAGGACAGGGAGCAAGGGCTGCGGTAGTGACCACGCAGCGGACTACCGTTGCCGCAAGACAGGCGGCGATTGCGGCGGCAAAAGCTGCAAAAGCGGCGGCAAAAGCTGTTACAGCCGCAGTTAAGGCAGTCATTGCAGCTACCAAAGCGCTTGTCTCTGCTATTTTTGCAGGTGGCTGGATCGTGGTACTGATCCTTGTAATTGTCATTCTATTTGGAGCGCTGTTCAGTATGGTAGGAGGAAGTAACTCCAGTACCGTTACCCCTGTCAGCGCAGAGGTAGAGGCGTATGAGCCATTGATCCGGCAGTATGCCAGACAGTACGGGATTGAGGAATATGTGGAACTGATCAAAGCGGTTATGATGCAGGAAAGCGGCGGACAGGGAACCGATCCCATGCAGGCGTCCGAGTGCGGGTATAATACCCGTTATCCCAATACGCCAAACGGGATCACAGATCCGGAGTATTCCATTGATGTTGGTATCCAGAACCTTGCAGCCTGTCTGCGGGAGGCGGGCGTGGAAAGTCCGGTGGATATGAATCATATAAAACTGGCATTGCAGGGATATAACTACGGGAACGGGTATATTTCCTGGGCGAAAGAGAATTACGGAGGATACACCTATGCCAATGCAGTGGAATTCTCTGAAATGATGGCAGAACGGAACGGTTGGAGCAGTTACGGGGATAAGGAGTATGTATCCCACGTACTACGATACTACGTGTTTGGACGTATTCCTACGGGAACCGGAAGTCAGGCGATTGTGCAGGTGGCTTTGACGCAGGAAGGAAATGGAGGAGATATCTACTGGAGCTGGTATGGATTTTCCAGCAGAGAGGAATGGTGTGCCTGCTTTGTAAGCTGGTGCGCTGATCAGTGCGGATATATTGAGGCAGGAGTGATACCAAAGTTTTCTTTATGTTCTGCAGGCATGGAATGGTTTGAGAGCCGGGGCCAGTTCATGGATGGAAGTTATGTTCCTGCTACTGGGGATCTTGTATTCTTTGACTGGGAAAATGACGGCAGTGTGGATCATGTAGGGATTGTGGAAGGCGTGGTAGACGGAACGGTCTATACAGTAGAAGGAAACAGCGGAGATAAAGTGGCCAGACGGAGCTACCCGATAGGTTATGTGCAGATCGTGGGATATGGAGTTCCGGCATATTAGAGAAAAAGGTACAACTTAGGAAAATATGTTGTACCTTACATAAAATTCATGTCATCTTAAGCCAAGCGGAAGCATTCTAAATGCATGGAAAAACTATCCCGAATCTTAAGAAAATCTGGTGAATAAGCGAACTTTTTAAAGATTCGGGATAATCCAATTTTTGTTATAACTGGTATGTATTATCTTAAATCAACATAATAAAATCAAAAATTTTCTGCTGTAACATTTCACGGACATTTGCATGTTATAATACATATAAACTCAGAAAGGAAGTGTTGAGATGAAGCAAGTTTTGGTTGTTGAGGATGACAGCTTTTTGAATAAAATGCTTTCTTACAATTTGGCATCGGACGGATATAAAATAACGTCTGTTCTAAATGCAAGAACAGCAGCACAAGCTCTAAGTTCAGGGAAATTTGATTTAGTCCTGCTGGATATTAACCTGCCGGACGGAAACGGGTATGATTTATGCAAATTGATTAAGTCGGAGCACCTGGACACGATTGTAATTTTTCTGACCGCAAACGATCAGGAAAGCGACCAGATACGCGGTTACGAAGTGGGCGCAGTGGATTATATTACAAAGCCCTTTGTCATTGGAGCCTTGCAGCGGAAAATCAAAGCCATGTTCTCTATGCTGGAACATCATAAGCCTGCAAAGGATATTTACGATGATGGTAGGCTATTCCTGGATTTCTCGGAGCAAGCAGCTTCTTTGAATGGGAAAGCGTTGACGCTCTCCCCGATGGAGTACAAAATTCCGTGACCGTCCATGTAGACGCTGACGGGGATATGGTTATTATACAGAACCCGACCCTTGCCCCTGCTATGGAAAAATCCGATTATGAACCAAAGGCACAGGAAACCGACAACAGTGTGGACGCTGACACAGTAAATGACGCTACGGCGTTTCTGGAAACATTCTTCAAGCTGTACCCTACCGCAACAGACAAGGAACTTGCCTACTATGTAGAGGGAAACGCCCTTGAACCGATAAACGGCGACTACCTCTTTTCCGAGCTTGTCAACCCTGTATTCACGGCTGACGGCGACAATGTGAAAGTGAGCGTGGCGGTGAAATTTATCGACAATCAGACAAAGGCGACACAGGTATCACAGTATGAGCTGACGCTTCATAAGGATAGCAACTGGAAGATTGGTTAAATTTATGATGAAAATTGTGAGCTGTAGCTTTACTGACTACAGCTCATTTTCCCAATATGATATGGCTCGTTCCTCTTAACTTTTGTTAGTATAGCTTGTTTCACATTCTGTAAACCCATTTACGGTCAAAAGAATAATTGCTATAATAGCTCGTAACAATAGTTGTCAATAGAATCTATAGTTAAATCAATTTTTCTGGTATAAGGAGATAAATGACAAATGAGAAAAACAATTTTGATTTTAGAAGATGATGTTGATTTAGCAGAGGGAATAGAATTATCTTTGCAATGCGAAGAATTGAATTTTATAATATGTTCTACAATTGCAGACGCAAGAAAGACTATACCTGAGCAAAAAATCGATTTAATGATTTTTGACATCAATCTTCCTGACGGTAATGGATTAGAATTTTGTCGTGAAATTAAGCAGAAAGTGTCAATTCCAATTGCCTTGCTTACCGCAAAAGATATGGAGCTAGATATTGTAAAAGGACTTGAAAGTGGTGCAGATGATTATATTACAAAACCATTTAGTTTAATGATTCTTCGTGCCAGAATCAGAGCCTTGCTTAGAAGAAATCCAATAAAAAATGAGCCAGAATACAAAGATTCTATCTTTCTGTTTCGCTTTGAAACGATGGAATTTTATAAAAACGGTATATCAATAGAATTAAGTAAAACAGAACAACGAATACTATATCTTCTAACATCAAATCCAAATATAATTATAACTAGAGAACGTTTATTGGAATGGGTATGGTCTGAGGGGACAGAATATGTGGAAGATAATGCTTTATCCGTTGCTATAAGACGGCTAAGAGACAAACTGGAAGATGATTCTTCCAATCCTCAATATATTAAAACAGTATACGGAAAGGGTTATATGTGGGAGAATTTATAAATGAATATATATGCTATCTTGATTTTAGCCGTCATTATAAATATTATACTTTTATATCTGATAATCCGCTGGTATAGAAACAAATTGTTTGCACAATATCAAAATTTTCTTGATAAAACAGACGAAATATTAAGTGGAAAAAAGATAGAGCTTTCATATGATGAATCACTGGATTCTGCAATTTCTGAACGGCTCAATCGAATTATGGAAATATCCCATATGCAAAAAGAAATTGCTGAGGAAGAAAGGGATATAATAAAATCTTTGATTACGAATATTAGCCATCAGATTAGGACTCCTCTTGCGAATATTACTTTATATACAGGTCTGCTCAAAGAACGAATAAGTGATTCAAAATCTACTCGATTGGCAGACAAGATAGAAAATAATGCAGGAAAATTAAATTTTTTTATGAAAGAGTTGCTTAAATCTTCTTATGCTGAGCAAGAGATTATCTCCGTGTCTCCTAAAATTATTGACTTAGATACTGTGATTAGAAAAAGCTGTCAATCTGTAGAATTAGACGCAATGAAAAAAGAAATTCAGCTTATTTCAGAATATCATACCTGCAAAGTATATGCTGATTTAAAATGGACAGAAGAGGTTTTTACAAATATCCTTGAAAATGCGATAAAATACTCTCCTAATGGGGCAACTGTAACTATTCAATCTATTTTATATGAATCTTTTGTTTGTGTTCAGATTGTTGATAATGGTATCGGTATTCCAGAGGAAGAACAGGGAAAAATATTCCAAAGATTTTACAGAGGTTCAAATGTAACAGACAAGCAGGGATTTGGAATTGGGTTATATTTAGCCAGAGAAGTATTAAGAAAACAGCAGGGATATATAAAAGTAAAATCTACACCGAATAGAGGAACCACTGTCGAGGTTTTCTTATCACGTGAAGATTTCTAATCAAACGAATCAAGGCTTTTTTCTCAATCTTGAATTGTGTCAGAAGTGTCACTTTTGAGAAAGATTTGAGAAAGAAGTCTTTGTTATTATTAGACAAACAAAGAAAGGAAGATGAAAAATGAATATTCTATCAGTTAGAAATCTTAAAAAATATTATCAGATGGGAGAAAACACGGTAAAGGCATTGGACGGTATCGACCTGGATATTAAAGAGGGTGAATTTTTGGCAATTGTAGGAACGTCAGGAAGTGGAAAATCCACATTATTGCATATGCTTGGAGGTTTAGACAATCCTACTTCTGGCGAAGTGTTGATTGATGGGAAAGATATTTCCAAATTGTCTCGTGACGAATTAACGATTTACAGAAGAAGAAAAATTGGATTTGTTTTTCAAAATTATAATCTTCTTCCGCTAATGAATGTATATGAAAATATTGTACTTCCGATAAAACTGGACGGAGTTAAGCCGGACGAAGATTATATTGAAGAAATACTTCGATTATTAAAGTTAGAGAGTAAGAAGTATTCTATGCCTAATCAATTATCCGGCGGACAGCAACAAAGAGTAGCATTGGCAAGAGCATTAGCAACTAAACCAGCAATTATTCTTGCTGATGAACCGACTGGAAATCTTGACAGTCGAACAAGTCAAGACGTTTTAGGTTTGATGAAAATATCTAGCCAAAAGCTGGCACAAACAATTGTAATGATAACACACAATGATGAAATTGCTCAAATGGCAGACAGAATTATCCGTCTGGAAGATGGAAAAATCGTTAGAGGTGGTGAATAAAATGCTCAAAGTCAATAATAAAAAAGTAATAAACGACCTTGCAAAGACAACATACTCGGCACATAAAAAACGAAATATCTTGACAATTTTGGCTATCTTCCTGACGACTTTCTTAATATGTACAATAATATCTATTGGAATAAGTTATTGGGATACAGTGGCACTACGTCAACAAAGAATGCAGGGCATGGATTATGATATAGAATTAACGGAGCCTAGAGATGATCAAGTGTCTGCCATCCGTAAAATGGAAAATGTAAAATATGCAGGACTTAGCGTAAAATGTGCAGTTTTGTCTAAATATGAAGATAAAGAATTAGATAAAATAAGATTATTTTGGTTAGACAATACTTGCTGGGAAAAACAGACAATTCCTGCTTTGGATTATTATAAAGGTGAATACCCACAAAAAGAAAATGAAATTATGCTTTCTAAAACCGCATTAAATTCTATGGGAATTGAAAATCCAGATGTAGGAATGGAATTGCCTTTGGTATATCAAACCTTGTCAGAAAATAGTGATTCCGGAGAGATAACAAAGACGTTTATATTGAGTGGCTGGTTCCTAGATTATTCTTCAGGAACAGACAAAGGGTATGTTTCAAAGGATTTTTATCGAACAACAGGAGTTTTACAAACAGATTTTACGCAGGGAGAATTAAAAATTTCTCTTAAAAATCCTCTTTACTCTGAACGTGATATTACAGAAATGCAGAACCAGATTAATATATCAGGGAAGCAGATTATTGAAGCGGATTATGATACGATTTCAAATTTCTGTAAAACAATTATCGGACTATGCGTATTACTGTTACTTATTTTTATGAGTGGATATCTGTTTATTTATAATACGTTGTATATTTCTGTTAATAAAGATATCCGTTATTACGGACAACTTAAAACAATCGGTACTACTTCTATTCAGATTAGAAGAATGATAAATAAGCAGGTATTGTGGAATACAGTAATTGGAATCCCGTTAGGATTGATTTGTTCTGCTGTAGTAGGGAAGATTGTAATACCACAGTTATTACACGCCATTAATCCATCAATTATGCCGAATGATGTTGAAGCAGTATCGGTGTGGGTATTTATCATAGCTACTGTGTTTTCTTTTGCGACAACAGTAATCAGCAGTCAGAAACCTGCAAAAATAGCTATGAATTGCTCTCCTGTCGAAGCGATAAAATACATTGGCGCTTCTTCTTCAAACAGGAAAAGCAAAATTAGAAATGGTGGCGATATACGCTCAATGGTAAGGATCAATTTATTCCGTGATAAGAAACAATTTGGGGTTATCATGTGTTCTTTGAGCTTGGCATTGTCTTTGTTTTTGATAATCAACACTGTTATTTATGCGAATAATGCAACGAACATCTTAAATCATTCCTATGATTATGATTTGATGATTTTAAATCAAACTTTACTTTCTGATAATGAAGAACAAGTTATCACAAATGATTTAATTGAAAATGTAAAGAATTTAAATGGCGTGAAAGATGTTAGAACTTTGGAATCGACAACGGCAACTGTGCCTTATCAGGAAGATGTTTACGGAGAATATTATAAAGAATTATATCAATCCAGATATGCTCCCGGTAATTATGATAAAGACATAAATATGTATAAGCAACAGGCGGATTATGACAATAATATGTTTAGTTGTAGGATTGTAGGAATTGATGATTTAGAATTTGAACAGTTAAATCAAGAGTTAGAGACTCCACTTGATAAGGAAGCTTTTGATAATGGGGAAATAGCCTTTGCTTCTAAAATATTTACTGAAGGAGATAATTGCAATCAGCGGGCTCAAACAGACGGTTTTGCGGAGCAAAACGGACGCGATGCGGAGCGAGCGGACTTAACCTGTAG
>NZ_SPGT01000035.1:0-19600 GCF_005845155.1 Clostridium sp. BSD2780061688st1 H5
GATGACTCCTCTATACCATTAAAAGTGAATAATCCCACCCCTGTATATCTGGGGTACAGGCTTATTATACGAGGAGAAAAGAAAAGGAGAGGACAATGGAAAAAAGATTATTTACATCAGAGTCAGTAACCGAAGGCCATCCGGATAAAATGTGCGACCAGATCTCAGACGCCATTCTGGATGCCCTCATCGAGCAGGATCCCATGAGCCGCGTGGCCTGCGAGACATGCACTACTACCGGTCTGGTGCTTGTCATGGGAGAGATCACTACAAACGCCTATGTGGATATTCAGAAGATCGTCCGCGACACAGTCAGGGAGATCGGCTACACGAGAGGAAAATACGGCTTTGACGCGGACACCTGCGGCGTCATCACAGCCATTGACGAGCAGTCCTCCGACATCGCCATGGGCGTGGACAAGGCCCTGGAGGCAAAGGAGAACAAGATGTCCGAGGAGGAGCTGGACGCCATCGGCGCCGGCGACCAGGGCATGATGTTCGGATACGCCACAGACGAGACGCCGGAGATGATGCCCTACTCAGCTGCTCTGGCCCATAAGCTGGCCCGGAAGCTGGCGGAAGTGAGGAAGAACGGAACTCTTCCCTACCTTCGTCCGGACGGCAAGACCCAGGTGACAGTGGAGTACGATGAAAACGGAGCGCCCGCCAGGCTGGAGGCAGTGGTTCTGTCCACCCAGCACGACCCGGATGTGACCCAGGAGCAGATCCACGAGGACATCAAAAAGTATGTCTTTGACACGGTCATCCCGGAGGGCATGACAGATGAGCACACGAAGTTCTTCATCAACCCCACAGGACGGTTTGTCATCGGCGGACCTCACGGGGACAGCGGACTGACGGGCCGCAAGATCATCGTGGATACATACGGCGGCATGGCGCGCCACGGCGGCGGCGCCTTCTCCGGAAAGGACTGCACCAAGGTGGACCGGTCTGCGGCCTACGCGGCCCGGTACGTGGCCAAGAACATCGTGGCCGCGGGGATCGCGAAGAAGTGCGAGATCCAGCTCTCCTACGCCATCGGCGTGGCCCATCCTACATCCATCATGGTAGACACCTTCGGAACCGGCAGGCTGTCTGATGAGAAGATCGTGGAGATGATCAGGGAGAACTTTGACCTCCGCCCGGCCGGCATCATCCGGATGCTGGACCTGAGAAGGCCTATCTACAAGCAGACGGCGGCCTACGGACACTTTGGCCGCACGGATCTGGATCTGCCCTGGGAGAAGACAGACAGGGCAGAGGATCTGAAGAAATATCTGTAGGAGCCTCGGAATATTTGCGGTGTCCTCCGGGCGCCTGTAAAGGCCCGGCGCCATATTTATAAAAAGTTTATAAAAATTTATGAGCGCTTTTTTGGGAAAGCGCTCTTTTTATGTTAAAATAACAGCGGAGGTTTATGCTATGAAGTTTAAAACCCGACTGATCATTGCATTTTTTACAGTTATCATGGTGCCTGTGGTGCTCACATCCCTGTTCATCCTTCTGCTGGGGAGATACCAGATCAGCTCCATCGAGAAGACCTACGGCCTGACGGGGACCACACTGGAGGTGCTGACCAACCCGGTGCAGGTGCTGGGGCAGCTCACCGTGGAGCCCTGCCATCAGCTGAAGGCGACAGCCCTGACAGAGCCGGACAAGCTGGAGGACGCCACCTACCTGGCAGAATTTAACGATATGCTGGCGGACAAGAAATCCTGCCTTATCGTGCGCAAGGACGACACGATCACCTATATGGGAGAGAAGGTGCAGAGCCTGGACGGCGTGCTGAGCAAGCTGCCTCCCTACGGAAACACAGAGACCACCTCTGACGCGGGCCTCTATTATGGGGGGGATGTACAGATCCTTGTGAAACAGATTGATTTCCAGTACACCGACGGAACCGACGGAAGCGCCTTTATCGTCACGGACGTGGGGGATATGATCCCGGAGATCAGGGAGTTTGCGGTGGACGTGCTGGTGGTCATCGCCCTGGTGCTTATCTTTACGGCGGCGCTGCTTGTGCTTTGGATCTACCGGACTGTCATGCAGCCCCTGGGCAGGATGCAGCAGGCGGCCCAGAACATTAAGGAGGGAAACCTGGACTTTGAGATGAAGTGGGAGACCGACGACGAGCTGGGACAGCTGTGCCGGGACTTTGAGGAGATGCGCAAGAGACTGAAGGCCAACGCGGAGGAGAAGCTGGCCTTTGATAAAGAGAATAAGGAGCTCATCAGCAACATTTCCCATGACCTGAAGACCCCCGTGACCACCATCAAGGGCTATGCCGAGGGTATCATGGACGGCGTGGCGGACACGCCGGAGAAGCTGGAAAAATATATCCGCACCATCTACAACAAGGCGGGGGAGATGGATACTCTCATCAACGAGCTGACCTTCTACTCCAAGATCGACACGAACCGCATCCCCTACAATTTTGGCACCCTCTCGGTGAACAACTACTTTGACGACTGCGCCGAGGATCTGGCTCTGGAGCTGGAGCAGCGGGGTGTGGAGTTCGGCTATTTCAACTATGTGGAGGAGGACGTGAAGGTCATCGCGGACGCGGAGCAGATCAAGCGGGTGATCCACAATATCATCAACAACTCTCTGAAATATATGGACAAGGCAAAGGGCAAGATCAACCTGCGTGTCAAGGACGTGGGAGATTTCGTCCAGGTGGAGCTGGAGGACAACGGCTGCGGCATTGCCGCCAAGGACCTGACCAATATATTCGAGAGATTTTACAGGACGGACGCGTCCCGGAACTCCTCTAAGGGAGGAAGCGGGATCGGTCTTTCCGTTGTCAAGAAGATCATAGAAGACCATGGAGGAAAAATATGGGCCACCAGCCGGGAAGGCACTGGGACCACCATGTATTTTGTCCTCCGGAAATATCAGGAGGTGCCGGTAAATGAATAAGATACTGATCGTGGAAGACGAAGAGGCCATCGCAGATCTGGAGAAGGATTATCTGGAGCTGAGCGGATTTGAGGTGGAAGTGGCCAATGACGGGGAGACGGGGCTTGAGAAGGCTTTAAACGAGGATTTCAACCTTCTCATCCTGGATCTGATGCTGCCCGGGGTGGACGGCTTTGAGATCTGCCGTCAGGTGCGGGATAAGAAAAATACGCCCATCATCATGGTGTCGGCCAAGAAGGACGACATTGACAAGATCCGTGGGCTGGGCCTGGGAGCCGACGACTACATGACCAAGCCCTTCAGTCCCAGCGAGCTGGTGGCCCGCGTGAAGGCCCATCTGGCCCGCTACGAGCGGCTTGTGGGAAGCGCGGCGGAGGCCAACAAGATCATCGAGATCCGGGGACTGAAGATCGACACCACGGCCCGCAGAGTGTGGGTCAACGGGGAGGAGAAGAATTTTACGACAAAGGAGTTTGATTTGCTGACTTTTCTTGCAAGTCACCCTAATCATGTGTATACTAAAGATGAACTGTTCAGCGAGATCTGGGACATGGAATCTATCGGAGATATCGCCACTGTCACAGTGCATATCAAGAAGATCCGTGAGAAGATAGAGATGGATACAGCCAATCCGCAGTATATTGAGACCATCTGGGGAGTGGGCTACCGCTTTAAGATGTAGGAAATTCATCGGATCTATCGGGCTGTCCGCGCGGCGATGCAGTTGCGCGGGCAGCCCTTTTATTACTATTTTGGAGGGAGAGCCCTGTGGGCTTCCCGGAAAACACCGCGGGGGAGAGAAGGCAGCATGATCACGAGCACGGCAAATCCAAAAGTGAAGAGACTGGTCACACTCAGAAAAAAGAGAAGAGCCAGGGATGAGGAGCAGGTTTTTCTGGCGGAGGGGCTGCGCATGTTCCGGGAGATCCCGGGGGAGATGCTGCGGGAGCTCTACGTATCGGAGACATTTTACGGGAGAGAGCGGGAGCTGGCGGACAGAAAGGCCGGCCAGGCCGGTGTCAGACCGGAGATCCTCTCCGACCATGTCTTTGGATACGTGTCCGACACAAAGACGCCCCAGGGAGTGCTCTGCGTGGCAGGGAGGATGCCGGGGGTGTCCCGGGAGAAGCTGCTGCGGCCGGACGAAAGTGGGAAAATGCCTCTTCTCATGGTCCTGGACAATCTGCAGGACCCGGGCAATCTGGGCACCATCGTCCGCACCGGAGAGGGAGCGGGGGTGACAGGCATCTTTCTTGGCAGGGACTGTGTGGATCTGTACAACCCGAAGACTATCCGGTCTACCATGGGCTCCATTTACCGGATGCCCTGTCTGTATGTGGATGATGTGCCGGAGCTTCTGGGGCAGATGAAACAGGAGAAGATACGGACCTTTGCCGCTCACCTGGAGGGAAAGAGGGCCTACGATGAGGAGGATTACATAGGCGGGTGCGCGTTTCTTATGGGAAATGAGGGGAACGGCCTGCGACGGGAGGTGGCAGAGCTGGCGGACACCTGGATCCGCATCCCCATGGAGGGAGAGGTAGAGTCTCTGAATGTCGCCATTGCTTCCACTGTGCTCATGTTCGAGGCGGGCAGGCAGAGGAGAATAAGAGATAAAAGCAGTATAGAAAGCTAGAAGAGAAGGAGGGAGAAGCATGTCGCCAATTTACTGGATCATCATCTTTATCGTGCTGCTCGTCATCGAGATAGCCACCCTGGGACTGACCACTATCTGGTTTGCCGCAGGCGCGCTGGTAGCCTTCCTGGCAGGTATACTGGGGTTCGGGATCATCACGCAGATCGTCCTGTTCCTGGTGGTGTCAGTTGTGCTTCTTGTGCTGACGCGCCCCATCGCGCTGAAGTATTTCAACAACAAGCGGCAGAGCACCAACGTGGAGAGCATGATCGGGCGCCAGGGCGTGGTCCTGGAGGACATCGACACGATAAAGAGCCAGGGACTGGTGGAGGTGGACGGGGAGACCTGGTCCGCCAGGACGGATGAACCGGAGGGAGTCATCCCGAAGGACACGATCGTCTCTGTAGAAGGAGTGCAGGGCGTGAAACTGATTGTAAAGAAAAAGGAGGAACTGTAATATGTTGGGGGCAGTTGTTGGAATTATTCTCTTGATTTTTGTCGTACTGATACTCATATCCTGTGTCAAGGTAGTACAGCAGTCAAAGGCGCTCGTCATTGAGCGGCTGGGAGCCTACCAGGCTACATGGGGAGTGGGCATCCACTTCAAGATCCCGTTCATCGAGCGGGTGGCAAGGCGTGTGGATCTGAAGGAGCAGGTGGTGGACTTCGCGCCCCAGCCTGTGATCACAAAGGATAACGTTACCATGCGCATCGATACCGTTGTGTTCTACCAGATCACAGACCCGAAGCTGTTCTGCTACGGCGTGGCAAATCCTATCATGGCTATCGAGAACCTGACAGCCACCACGCTGCGAAACATCATCGGTGACCTGGAGCTGGACCAGACGCTGACATCCAGGGAGACTATCAACACGAAAATGCGGGCTACTCTGGACGTGGCTACAGATCCCTGGGGCATCAAGGTGAAGAGGGTGGAGCTGAAAAACATCATCCCGCCGGCAGCCATCCAGGACGCTATGGAGAAGCAGATGAAGGCGGAGCGTGAGCGACGTGAAGCCATCCTCCGGGCAGAGGGTGAGAAGAAATCCTCCATCCTCGTGGCGGAGGGTAAGAAGGAGTCCGTCATCCTGGATGCCGAGGCCGCGAAGCAGGCAGCTATCCTCAAAGCAGAGGCAGAGAAGGAGGCCACCATCCGGGAGGCAGAAGGACAGGCGGAGGCCATCCTCAAGGTGCAGCAGGCAAATGCCGACGGTATCCGCTTCCTGAAGGAGGCGGGCGCAGACCAGTCCGTCCTCACTATCAAGAGCCTGGAGGCGTTTGAGAAGGCGGCTGACGGAAAGGCCACCAAGATCATCATCCCCTCCGAGATCCAGGGAATTGCCGGCCTGGTGAAATCCCTGGCAGAGGTGGGCGCCTCGGACGGAAAGGAAGAAAAGAAAGCATAAATATACAAAATTCTTGAATAAAATATACAAAAGTGCTATGATGAAAGCGGTACACCTCATTTTTATGCATTTGTATGCATGATTATAGGGTGTATACACTGACAGCAGGAAGGAATGTATATAAAATGAATTTAAAAGGAAGAAGCTTTTTGAAATTACTTGACTTTACACCGGAGGAGATCATGTATCTGGTGGACCTGGCGGAGGAGCTGAAGGAGAAGAGGAAAAAGGGAATTAAAGGCGACAGCCTGAAGGGAAAGAACATTGCCCTGATCTTCGAGAAGCCGTCCACCAGGACCCGGTGTGCCTTCACCATCGGAGCTCAGGACGAGGGGGCCACAGCCACCTACCTGGCGGGAAGCGAGCTCCAGCTGGGAGAGAAGGAGAGCATAGAGGACACAGCCCGGGTTCTGGGCCGCATGTTCGACGGTATCGAGTACCGCGGGTTTGAGCAGTCCTTTGTGGAGGCTCTGGCCGAGTACAGCGGCGTGCCGGTGTGGAACGGACTGACAGACCAGTGGCATCCCACCCAGTGCCTGGCCACTCTGCTGACGCTGAAGGAGAATTTTGGACATGTCAAGGGGCTGAAGATCGTCTACCTGGGCGACGGACGCAACAACGTGGCCAACAGCCTTCTGGTGGGCTGCAGCAAGGTGGGCGTTAACGTGGCCGTGGCAGCGCCGAAGGAGCTCTGGCCGGACGAGAAGCTGGTGGAGACATGCAAGGGCTTTGCGCAGGCAGCCGGCTCCACTGTGGAGGTCTCCGACAAGCTGGACGTTGTGGAGGGAGCAGATATGCTCTACACCGACGTATGGTTCTCTATGGGAGAGGAGAAGAAGGAGCAGGAGCGCACCAAGCTGGCGCTGCCCTACCAGGTCAACGCGGAGCTCATGAAGAGGACAGGCAAGTCTACCACACTGTTCTCCCACTGCCTGCCGGCAAATAAAGGAAAAGAGGTAACCGAGGACGTGTTCGAGAGCGAGGCATCCGTCGTGTTTGACGAGGCGGAGAACCGTCTCCACACCATCAAGGCCATCATGGTCGCCACCCTCGGTGATTAAGTGGGATATGAAGAAGACTGAGATTTTATCCATGCTCCGGGAGAGCGAAGGATATGTGTCCGGACAGCAGATCTGCGAAAAGTTCCATGTTTCCAGAACTGCTGTCTGGAAAGTAATAGAACAGCTGAAGGAAGAAGGCTATCAGATAGAGGCAGTCCGCAACAGGGGATATCGGTTGAGCGAGAGCCCGGACATACTGTCACAGGCGGAGATCGAGAGCAGGATCTCCACTGAGTGGGCAGGGCGGAATGTCTCTTATTTTCGCGAGACGGATTCCACCAACACCCAGGCCAAGAGACTGGGTGAGGAGGGGGCTCCCGCCGGGACCCTGGCGGTGGCGGACCGGCAGATGGCAGGAAAAGGACGCCGGGGACGCAGCTGGGATTCTCCGCCGGGCAGGGACATCTATATGTCGCTTCTCCTCAGGCCGGACATCCGGCCCTCGGACGCCCCCATGCTGACCCTTGTCATGGCCCAGAGCGTGGCGGAAGCCATCCGGGAGAAGACCGGCATCGATGCCCGCATTAAGTGGCCCAATGACATTGTGGCAGGCGGGAAAAAGCTCTGCGGCATTCTGACGGAGATGAGCGCGGAGATGGACTATATCAACTATATCGTCATCGGCGTGGGGATCAATGTGAACCAGCCCTCCTTTCCGGAGGACATTGCGGACAGGGCCACCTCTCTTATGCTGGAGGCGGGCAGGAGCTTCCTTCGGGGGCCCCTCATAGCCGCGGTGATGGAGCGCTTTGAGGACAATTACAGCCGCTTCCTGGGGACAAATGACCTGTCCGGGATGCGGGAGGCCTACAATGAGCTGCTGGTGAATGTGGGAGAGCAAGTGCGGGTCCTGGAGCCGGGACACGAGTACAATGCCCTCTCCTTTGGCATTAATGACAGGGGAGAGCTCCTCGTGCGGAAGGAGGACGGCAGCAGGGAGGCCGTCTTTGCGGGGGAGGTCTCTGTGAGAGGAATTTATGGATATGTATAATGGAAAGATCGTGCTCTGCGGAGCCAATTCATACGAGGAAAAATATTATCTGAACCCGGATTTTGAGCAGCTTCCGGATCACGTAAAGGACGAGCTGAAGATCATGTGCGTCCTCTATGTCCACGACGTGGGAGGCATCCTGACCCTTGTCTACGAGGAGAACGGGGACCTGTGCTTTGAGGTCACATCCGCGGAGGGGGATGCCATGTTCGACGAGATCGGGAGCAGGCTGAAGATCAAGCAGCTCCAGCAGGAGAAGGCGGAGCTGCTCCAGTCCCTCCAGCTCTACTACAGAGTGTTTTTTATGGGAGAGGACCTGGATCTGTAGCAGGTACAAGAACAGCCCCGCCAGGGGAGTAAGGAGGAAACAGGACAGATGCTTCTTGCAATCGATGTGGGAAACACAAACTTTACAATGGGACTTTTCCGTGAGGAGGAGCTGGTGGCCAAATTCCGTATGACCACAAAGCTGCCCCGCACATCGGACGAGTACGGGATCGCCATCCGTGAACTGATCCGCAACCAGGGGGAGGATCCGGATCACGTGGACGATATCATCATCGCCTCTGTTGTGCCGGATATCATGCACTCTCTGACCAGCTGCATTATCAAGTACTTTGACCGGAAGCCGATCATCGTGTCAGCTGGGATCAAGACAGGCATCCGGGTGGCTACGGAAAATCCGAGGCAGACCGGAGCGGACCGTATCGTGGACGCGGTGGCCGCCTACTATCTCTATGGCGGGCCGGTCATTGTGGTGGACTTCGGAACTGCCACCACCTACGATCTGGTGGAGCCGGACGGCACCTTTGCCGTGGGAGTCACAGCGCCCGGTATCCGCACCTCCGCCAGGGCCCTCTGGGGGGATGCGGCCATGCTTCCGGAGATCGAGATCCGCAAGCCCGAGACCATCCTGGCCAGGGAGACTGTGTCCAGCATGCAGGCCGGACTTGTCTACGGCTACATCGGACAGACAGAGTACATTATCAGCCAGATGAAAAAGGAGTCCGGCTATACGGACGCCAGAGTGGTGGCTACAGGCGGACTGGGCAATATCCTGGCTGCGGCCACAGAGAGCATTGACATCTATGATCCCATCCTGACGCTGGAGGGATTGCGGCTGGTCTATGAGAGAAACCGGTTCCGCAGCAGAAGGCCGGACGGGAGAAAGGATGCCTAGAGAAGGGATAGACCAAGAAAGATCGGACGGGAGAAAGGATACACAGGACATGGGAGAGAGAAGACAGCTGAAGATAGGAACACTCACGATCGAGCACCCCTATGTGCTGGCACCGATGGCAGGCGTGACAGACCTGCCATTTCGTCTGCTATGCAAAGAGCAGGGGGCGGGACTTCTGTGCATGGAGATGGTCAGCGCCAAGGCGCTCCAGTACAAGAACAGGAACACAAAGGCCCTCCTCTCCATTCACCCGGAGGAGTACCCGGTATCCCTGCAGCTCTTCGGCTCCGAGCCGGAGGTCATCAGCGAGCAGGCCAAAGCCATAGAGGAACTGCCCTTTCAGATCCTGGACATCAACATGGGCTGCCCGGTGCCCAAGGTGGTGAAGAACGGGGAGGGCTCTGCCCTCATGAAGCAGCCCCGCCTCGTCCACGAGATCGTGTCCCGGACAGTGAAGGCCATCCGCAAGCCGGTGACAGTCAAGATACGGAAGGGCTTTGACGACACCTGCGTCAATGCGGTGGAGATCGCCAGGATCATCGAGGACGCGGGGGCGGCGGCAGTGGCTGTCCACGGGCGGACAAGGGAGCAGTACTACTCCGGGCAGGCGGACTGGGATATCATCCGCCAGGTGAAGGAGGCGGTCCGCATCCCGGTCATCGGCAACGGGGACGTGACCTGTGTGCAGGACGCCCTGCGGATGATGGAGGAGACCGGTTGTGACGGCGTCATGATCGGACGGGGAGCCAGGGGGAACCCGTGGATCTTCCGCGAGCTGAAGAGCTATGACGAGACAGGGCAGATCCCGCCCAGGCCGGACATCCGGGAGATCCGGGAGATGATGCTGCGACACGCCCGTCTCCAGGTGGAGTACAAGGGAGAGTACACAGGCATCCGGGAGATGAGGAGCCATGTCTCCTGGTATACAAGAGGGCTGCGGGGCTCGGCCCGGCTCCGGGAGGAGATCAACCAGGTGGAGACCTACGGGGAGCTGGAGGTTCTTCTGCATGAACGGCTGGTATAAAAGAAATTAAAAAGGGTTTGTCCGTCTGTATAAATCAAGCGGGAACAGGGCATCACAATCAGGTGGTGTCCCTGTTCTTTTTTGCGTTTCTTACGTATATATTAAGTATACAGTTAAGGGGAAAAATGTATTGACATTGAAAAAGACGTTATGTATAATATTGAAATTGTGAAAGTGGACTTAAACAGAAGAAAACTTCTGTAAAATAGACAGAATGTAAGCAGGAAGAGGAGAGGATCAAAATGGAAGAAAAAAAGACAATTCTGACCTACGAAGGCCTGAAAAAGCTGGAGGATGAACTGGAGAACCTGAAGGTTGTAAAACGGAAAGAGGTTGCCGGAAAGATCAAGGAGGCAAGGGAGCAGGGAGACCTGTCCGAGAACGCTGAGTACGATGCGGCCAAGGACGAGCAGAGAGATATCGAGGCCCGTATTGAGGAGCTGGAGAAGATCCTGAAGAACGCAGAGGTCGTTGTGGAGGATGAGGTCAATCTGGACAAGATCAGCATTGGCTGCACAGTGACTGTCTACGACGAGGAATTCGAGGAGGAGATGGAATTCAAGATCGTTGGCTCCACCGAGGCAAACAGTCTCCAGGGCAAGATTTCCAATGAGTCCCCGGTGGGTCAGGCGCTTCTGGGCCACGAGGAGGGCGATGAAGTGACTGTGGAGACGCAGGCAGGGGAACTGGTGTACAAGGTACTTAAGATCGAGCGCTCCATTTAAACTAAATCCCGCAGGCCGGATGAGGGCTGACCGGACCGGAAGCGACAGGATCAGGTCAGACCAGGCAGACGCAGGCGGATGGATTTGGGCGAAGGAGCCATATGGATATAAGAGTACAGATAGCAAGAGAACAGGTACAGAATAAGTACAAGAATAAGAAGAAAAAGAAGGAGTGAATAAAGTGACCAGGCAGCAGAACAATGTACAGGAACAGGATGTGAACCAGCTCAGGAAGGTGCGCCGCGAAAAGCTGGCGGATCTCCAGGCAAACGGGAAGGACCCGTTTAAGATTACAAAGTATGATGTGACATGCCATGCGGCTGACATCAAAGATCATTATGAGGAGATGGAGGGCAAGCACGTGTCCGTTGCCGGCCGTATCATGCAGAAGCGCGTGATGGGCAAGGCTTCTTTCTGTAATGTTCTGGACCAGAGCGGCAATATTCAGTCCTATGTGACGAGAGACAGCGTTGGTGAGGAGCCCTACAAGGAGTTCAAGAAGCTGGATATCGGCGATATCGTGGGCATTGAGGGCGAGGTCTTCAAGACAAAGACAGGCGAGATTTCCATTCACGCCTCTGCGGTGAAGCTCCTGTCCAAGAGCCTTCAGATCCTGCCGGAGAAATTCCACGGCCTGACAAACACAGACACACGCTACCGCCAGAGGTACGTGGATCTGATCATGAACCCGGAGGTGCGGGATACATTTATCAAGAGATCCCACATTATCAGCTCAATCCGCAGATACCTGGACAGCCAGGGATTTCTCGAGGTGGAGACCCCCATGCTGGTAAGCAATGCCGGCGGCGCTGCGGCCAGACCCTTCGAGACACATTTCAACGCTCTGGGAGAGGACTTCAAGCTCCGTATTTCCCTGGAGCTCTACCTGAAGAGACTGATCGTGGGCGGCCTGGAGAGAGTTTACGAGATCGGCCGGGTGTTCAGAAACGAGGGACTGGACACAAGACACAACCCGGAGTTCACCCTGATGGAGCTGTACCAGGCTTACACAGACTACAACGGAATGATGGATCTCACCGAGAACCTGTATCGCCATGTGGCCCAGGAGGTGCTGGGAACTACCACCATCACCTACAACGGTGTGGAGATCGATCTTGGCAAGCCCTTTGAGAGGATCACTATGGTGGATGCTGTGAAGAAATACGCAGGCATCGACTGGAATGAGGTGAAGACAACAGAGGACGCAAAAAAGCTTGCGGACGAGCATCACATTGCCTATGAGGAGCGTCATAAGAAGGGCGACATTCTGAGCATGTTCTTTGAGGAGTATGCGGAGGAACACCTGATCCAGCCTACCTTTGTCACAGACCATCCGATCGAGATCTCACCGCTCACAAAGAAAAAGCCGGATGATCCGGACTACGTGGAGCGCTTTGAGTTCTTCATGAACGGCTGGGAGATGGCCAATGCCTACTCTGAGCTGAACGACCCCATTGACCAGAGAGAGCGTTTTGCCCAGCAGGATGCCAATGCGGCAGCAGGCGACGAGGAGGCCGAGCATACAGATGAAGATTTCCTGAACGCGCTGGAGATCGGCATGCCGCCCACAGGCGGAATTGGCTTCGGTATTGACAGGATGTGCATGCTCCTGACAGACTCCGCGGCCATCAGGGACGTGCTCCTGTTTCCGACCATGAAGAGTCAGGGTGCCGCAAAGAACGCGGCAAACAACGAGGCTCAGTCCGTTGCGCCGGCACAGACAGCGGCGGTATCCGCTCCTGCTCTTGACCTGTCCAGGGTGAAGATAGAGCCCCTGTTTGAAGATATGGTGGACTTCGAGACGTTCAGCCGGTCCGATTTCCGCGCCGTGAAGATCGAGGCCTGCGAGGCGGTCCCCAAGAGCAAGAAGCTCCTGAAGTTCACCCTGAACGACGGGACAGACCGGAAGCGCACGATCCTGAGCGGTATCCACGAGTACTACGAGCCGGAGGAGCTGGTCGGAAAGACAGCGATCGCCATTACAAACCTTCCGCCCAGGAAGATGATGGGCATTGACTCCGAGGGTATGCTGATCAGCGCGGTGTACGAGTATGACGGACATGAGGGGCTGAACCTGCTGATGGTGGATGACCAGATTCCGGCAGGAGCAAAGTTGTACTAAAAATAGAAAATATAAGAAATGAGACTGCAGAAGAGCACTTTTTGGAGGAGAGATCTTTCAAGGAGTGCTCTTTTTGTGTCTGGAAAACACACAGGTTTAATTTTTTGCATGCCAGGTATAGTTTTTGTTACAGGTTTTTCTCCCGGAGGACTTAAAATAGTACGTGATGATATGATAAGATAGACTCAGTGTACCGGCCGGCGGAGGGGCTGGCCGGGCGCTCCTGGGAGAAGAGGTTTTTATGAAATTATTGAAACTTGTGATCGTGGACGATGAACCTATCCTGCTGCAGGGACTGCTTGACACCTACGACTGGGCGGACATGGGTTTTAAGGTAGTGGGCTCAGCCCAGAGCGGCGAGCAGGCCATAGAGGTGATCAAAGAGACAAAGCCCCATGTGGTGCTGACAGATATCCGGATGAAACAGATCACGGGGCTAATGGTGATGGAGGAGATCCAGAAAACGGACATGGACTGCATGTTTATCGTCCTCAGCGCCTACCGGGATTTTGACTATGCCCAGCAGGCCTGCGATCTGGGGGCCTTCGCTTATCTGCTGAAGCCTATTGAGGATGAGAAGCTGCGGGAGACCATGGAGGCAGCCTACCGGACCTGCATGGAGCAGATGGAGCAGGAGGCCAGGTATGAGAGCTGGGAGAAGCTGCTGGTGAAGGATGGAACCAGCTTTCAGCAGGTGGTTGTGCAGAATTATGTCCGGGACAGGCTCCCGGAGGAAAAGGTGGAAGAAGTCTTCCGGACGCTGGGAGACATGCCTGGAAATGAGGAGCGCTTTATCACTGTGTACGCGGATATAGATGTGGCCTACAAGATCACGGATTACCTGGATTATGAAGCGGCCAGATTTGCGCTTCTTAAAAGGCTGGAAGAGGAGCTGGAGAGCCGCTATTTCTGCTGGCGGGCTGACGGCGAGGAGACGGGCAGCGCGTTTATCGTCCGCACCACGGACAAAGAGGCGGTGGGAAAGCTGAAGCACTTCCTGGAATACATTAAAAAGGAGGAGCAGAGCAGGGTTGTTGCCGCCATATCCAAGCCCTACAAAGGCATTGCCGGGATCAAAAGAAGTTATGTGGAAGCCCGGAAGTTGTTCGAGATTGCCAGTGTGTCTGGAGCGGGTGCTTTTACTTCCCCGGAGGGGGTGGAGCTGCCGGACCAGGCGGCGACGGCCGGAGAAAGCGGGGATGTGGACAACCTGATCGTGAACGCTGTGCGCAGGAACAGTGAGAAAGAGCTGAAGGAGGCCTTTGTCCAGTTTGTCTACGGGCTGCCCCACGAGGAGGAACAGCAGCGGCAGCATCTCCATCGGATGATGCTGAAAGTGGAACTCATGCTCCAGGCATCTTACGGGCTGTCGGAGGATATCCGGGAAAAGTTCCGGGGCTACTACGACAATCTGGGAACCATCGGCACGGCAAAGATGGTGGATGTCTGTTACCGGATCCTGTGCGCGGCCATTGAAGTGAGAAAAAGCGACGCAAAGCAGGATGAGACGAGATATTTTAAAGAGTACATGTCAGAGGCAGTGGCTTATATAGAGGAACATCTCAGGGATGAGGAGCTGTCCATTGTATCTGTGGCCTCCCACATTTATCTGAACCCGGTCTATTTCGGAAGGGTGTTTAAAAATACGTTCCACATGACGTTCAAGCAGTATCTTCTCCAGCAGAGGATGGAGAAGGCCAAAAAGCTGCTGGAGGAAGGAAAAGGCAGTATCGGAGATATCTGTGAGGCGGTGGGGATCCACAAACCGTCCTATTTTTCCCATGTGTTCAAGCAGTACACGGGAAAGCTCCCAAGCGAATACAAGAAAGAGTACGAGGGATAGACAGAAATCGACATGAAAAGAAACGAGAAGGTATCCGGTATACAGAAAAAATATCTGAAGTATACGGCGGCGCTCCTGGGGCTTGCGCTTCTTCTCTCCAGCCTGGGGGCCGGCCTGTATGTGAAGAACAGGCTGACCCGGGCGGTGATCGCAAAATACGAGTTTATGACGGAGAGAATGGGCATCAGCCTGGAAAATCTGTTTCGCCAGAGCGACGAGGCGACGGCAGAGTGCGTCCTCTATGACGATGTGCAGCAGAGCCTGCGCAGTAAGGGGCTGGAGGAAGTCAGCCGCATTGGTCTGAGTAAATATTTCGCCTATGTGGGGCTGGAGCACATCGCGGATTACTGCTATGTGGATAATAAAGGGAACGTATACAGTAAATCCTATTCAGATGTAACCTCTGAGGATGTGACGGACAGCGGTTTCCAGGAGTATCTGGGAGCGGACTACGCCCGAACGAAATGGTTCTGGGCGAAAGATACGCTTTTTGGAACAGAGGAGGAGGCGCTTTTTATCGGAAGGTATGTCCGGAGCATGGAGTACGCCCACGACCCCGGGATGCTGTTCTTCAGGATGGACGATGCGTTTCTGGAGGGGATCACAGGGACAAGTGGAGAGCTGACAAGCGAGGCGGCGGTTGGCATTATTGACGCCAAAGGGCAGCTCTGTTTTTCCTCGGTTCCGGAGGAATTCAGCGTGGGTAAGAAGCGCCAGGCGGATATAGCGGAGCGTATCGCCGGGAGCGGGTCTGCCGGCATGATCCTGGAGGGGGAGAGTGTTCCAGGAGGCGTTCTGTCGGCGTACCGGGATGAGGCCAGCGGGCTGGCGGTCTTTTCCTTTGTGCCGGATAGGGTGCTGAACCAGGGGATCTTCCCTGTTTTCCTGGTGCTGGCCGGGATCTACCTTGTGGTGCTGGCTGCGGCCGCGGTGCTGAGTATTTATTTCTCCAGAAGATTTACAAAGCCCATCCAGGAAATCCGGACGGCCATGGCGGAATTTGACGGCAGCAATTTTGACCGGACCATAGAGCTTCACACAAACACAGAGCTGGACGAGATCGGTCATTCCTACAATGAACTGCTCGGGAATATCCAGAGGCTGCTGGAGGAGATCAAGGAGCAGGAGAGAGAGCTGCGCACATCGGAGCTGAACATGCTGATCAGCCAGATCAATCCTCATTTTCTGTACAATACACTGGATACGATCTATATGCTGGCCCGGATCAACAAGGAAGAGACGACTATGCGGATGATCCAGGCCCTGTCCAGATATCTGCGGCTGTCGCTGAGCAAAGGAAACGATATAGTGACTGTGGAAGACGAGCTGGAGAATGTGAAGAGTTACATGGAGATCCAGCAGATACGAAACAAAGATCTTTTCTCCTACCAGGTAGACTGCCGGGTGGATGCCGCCCACACAACTGTTCTGAAGCTGGTCCTGCAGCCGCTTGTGGAAAATGCAGTAAAGTATGGATTCCGGGATATTTTTGAGGGAGGACAGATCCGGATCACCGTGTGGAAGGAAGAAGAGGAGCTGTACTTGGAGGTGTACAACAACGGCGCCCCCATGGAGGCGGACATGGTGCAGAAGATCAACGGAATGAACAAGCTGCCTCTGGGAGAGATGAAAAACTGCTTTCCGGATAAGAGGCACGGCTACGGCGTGGTAAATATTCTGACCCGGCTCAGACTGAAGTACGGGGACGGGGCAGCCTTTTACTGCAGAGCACAGGAAGATGGAACAAGCTGTACGATCAAAATTCCCCGGGGAGACGGGCAGGAGGCATATGAGCAGGAACAGATACAGATTTAAAGGAAGAGTCATACAGGCGGCAGCGGTTTCCCTGCTTTTCTCCGTGGCAGCCGCAGGCTGCGCGGGAAGGCAGACAGAGGAAAAAGCAGGCGGGGAGGAGGTGCCCATCCCGGTCATCCTGATCGTGGACTCCTCTACAGGCAATAAAAATGAGGAAGATGTGATCCAGGCATTCAATGAACTGTATGATGGGAAGTGGCAGGCGGATGTGGAGTGGGTCATGGAGACGGAGGAAGAGTACCGGCAGAACCTGAAAAGGCAGAATGTGACAGATACCCTCCCGGCTGTCATTACAGATCTCCGGATGCTTCCCGCCTTCTATTATACGATGATCCAGGATGGCAGGATCGAGGAACTGTCCGGGTATATCAAGGAAGATGAAGAGTGGATGGAGATGATCGAGCCGTCGGTGCTGGAGTCCTGCAGCGAGGAGGACGGCAGTATCTATCTGGGCCCTGTCAGTACGGCGGCATTTTCCTGTTCCGGGATCTTCTGGAACGAGGAGCTGTTTGCCCAGGCGGGTATTGAGAAGTTTCCCGAAACCTGGGAGGAATTCTGGGAGTGCTGCGAGAAGCTGGAGAGCTGCGGCATCACTCCGCTGGCCCTTCATACGGAGGGGACGGCCTGGGCGCCCATGCTTTTTGCCACGGCGGAGGCAGCCTCCACGGAGGAAGGAGCGCAGTTCATGCAGCAGTTCTACCCGGATACCTATCAGGGCGAAAGCGGGCTGCGCATTGCCCGGACGCTGGAGCGGCTGTTTCGGTACACTACAGGTGATGCGCTGTATGCTGATTTTGATGTGTCCTATGAGAATTTTTTCTCCGGGAAGGCAGCCATGATCCCCAACGGATACTGGATGATGGATCAGATTCCCGAAGAGTGGCAGGACAAAGTAAGGTTCTCGGCATTTCCGGAAAACAGGCTGATCTCATCCCCTGAGACATTTGGCTGGGCCATTGTGTCCAGCTACAGCCAGGAAGTCAAAGAGGGGGCGGCGGCTCTTCTGAAGCTGCGCACGCAGATGAACATGGAGCAGAGGGAGGAGCTGTTTGAACAGAGTCCGGATTCCCTGACCCAGGCAGAGCGGGACTATATAGAGACCTACAAAAGCGGCCCGGTCCTTGTCCCCAACTACCAGGTGAAATGGAACTCCATCCTGCAGGAGGAGACGCTGGGAACCATCCTTCCGGATCTGGCCCAGGGGAAGATCAGCCCGGAGGAATTTACAAAAAAAGAAGATGAGAGCATCCAGGAATTTCTGGAGGAGCAGTGATGCTTCGGCGCCGGAGAAGATACCGGCGCTGAAGTATTTTTTTTGGCATTCCTGGTTTTTTATTTGATAACGGGGAGGAAGAGCGGCCGGTTATAATAGTCCCAGAACAAAGAAAACAGAGGTTTTCAGAAAGGCGAGGAAGGATATGAAAAAGAAAAAAGTAATATCATTATTATTAGTTGCAGCCATGACAGCAGGCCTGGTGGCAGGATGCGGAAGCTCCTCTGACTCCGGGGACAGCGGCAGCAGTGAGGCAGAAGGAAAGGTATATTACCTCAACTTTAAGCCTGAGGCGGACGAGTACTGGCAGGAACTGGCGGAAGTCTACACAGAGGAGACCGGCGTGGAGGTGACAGTTCTGACAGCAGCTTCCGGAGAGTATGAGAAGACACTGAAATCAGAGATGGCAAAGACAGATGCGCCTACCCTGTTCCAGGTAAACGGACCTGTGGGACTGGCAAGCTGGAAAGACTACTGCTATGATCTGTCTGACTCCGATATCGCAGGGGAGCTGACAGACGACAGTTTTGCGCTGATGGACGGCGATAAGATGGCAGGTATTGCCTACGTTATCGAGAACTACGGCATTATCTACAACAAGGACCTTCTTGAGAAAGCAGGCTACACAGCAGACGATATCACAGACTTTGACAGCTTCAAAAAGGTAGTGGAAGACATTACGGCAAGAAAGGATGAACTTGGATTTTCCGCTTTTACATCAGCAGGCATGGACAGCTCATCTGACTGGAGATTCAAGACACATCTGGCAAATCTTCCGATCTACTATGAGTACAAGGATGAGGGCATTGACAATACAGACGCCATCAAGGGCACATACCTTGACAATTACCGCCAGATCTGGGATCTGTACATCAATAATGCAACCTGCGAACCGACAGAGATTTCCACAAAGACAGCCGATGACTCTACAGCAGAGTTTGTGACAGAGGAAGCGGTCTTCTACCAGAACGGTACATGGGAGTACAACAACATTGCGGATATCGGGGATGAGAACCTTGGCATTCTGCCAATCTACATCGGAGTTGAGGGCGAGGAGAACCAGGGCGTCTGCACAGGAACAGAGAACTACTGGTGTGTAAACTCCAAGGCATCTGAGGAAGATATCCAGGCAACACTGGATTTCATGAACTGGTGTGTAACTTCCGATGAAGGTGTGGAGGCTATGTGCAAGGATATGGGATTTGTCATTCCGTTCGAGTCCAACCTTGAGTCTGAAAATACACTGGTAAACGAAGCCAACGCGTACATGGAAGACGGGAAAACACCTGTGACATGGGTATTCTCAACCATGCCTTCTGAAGAGTGGAAAAACGGCGTAGGATCTGCGCTGACTGCATATGCGGCAGATCAGACAGATGCCAACTGGGATAAAGTTGTAAGCGCATTTGTGGACGGATGGGCTACAGAGGCAGCGGCATCAGCAGAGTAATCTTTCCGGAAGATCTGAAAGACATATTGAATTGAACAGGAAAGCGGCGGGCAGAAAAAGTCTGAACGCCGCTTTTTCACTTTATAGGAAAATGCATGATTGAGGAAATTTGAGAAAAAGAAAACCCGCTGAAAAGCGGGCATGGCAATTAGACG
>NZ_SPGT01000036.1:0-19580 GCF_005845155.1 Clostridium sp. BSD2780061688st1 H5
AGAACGGCGTGGTAACCGTTCTCCTTTTTTATAGTCGGGTGTCCTTTCAGTCACTTCGTGACTTTTGGGACACCCTCATTAAACCAACTGGTGTATAATTGTGTGAAATGTCCCTGTGATATTTGAAAGGAGGGATATTTTGGCGCAGGGGAAAAGACAGGAGAGCAGTACCGGTGTGTACCATGTTATTGCTAAAGGGATCGCCCGGGAAAATAATTTTAGCCAGATAAGAGAAAGGAAATATTTCCAAAAAATTATCAGAAAATATAAGGATAAATACGCAGTGAAAATTTTTTCATACTGCATCATGTCAAATCACGTGCACCTTATGATAGGTGCGGAGCTTCCGGTTTTGTCTTTGTTCATGGCCAGGATCCTGGCAGAATACGCAATTTACTATAATTATAAACATAATCGTAACGGGCATGTTTTCCAGAACAGGTTTACGAGTGAATGTATTGAAACGGAGTCCTATTTCTGGAACTGTCTCAGGTACATCCATATGAATCCAGTGAAAGCCGGAATGGCAGTGCATGCCACGGATTACCGTTTCAGCAGTATGAGAGAATTTTTCCCGGGAAAGGCCAAGGATCCGCTGATACATCCTGACAGCCTGACAATGGCGAAACAGAAATTCGGAGACTGTGCTTTGTTTGAAGAGTTCCACAGGAAAAGAAATTATGAAATCTTTCAGGATATATATAATGAAATGGAGCAGCAGCGGCTTGAGGTGGCAGAAAAACTTGCCAGAGAGATGTACGAACAGGCGCAGATGAATTATCTAACGCAGGTGTTTGAAGAAAAGTCATATCGGGAAGAATATATCAAAAACATTCAGCAGACACTGAATGTGTCGCAGCGCAAATCTAAGCTTCTATATTCGAAAATCAGGAACCAGGTAAAAAACAATTAACACAATTACACAGGGATTTTCTCATAAATGTACACCAGTTGGTTTAATTCCAGACGTAATACTTTTGAAAAGGATTACGTCTCCGATCATATGTGTTATACTATATCCATCATCAAAAAGGAGGACTACACCAATGGAAAGAACAAATGCATGGCTTGGCTACTCCGAAGAGCAGCTGAGCGAGCTGGAGCGTATCAACAATTTATACAAAAGCTGCCTGGATGAGGGCAAGACGGAGCGGGAGTGCGTGAAAGCCGCGGTCCGCATTGCAAAGGAGAAGGGATACAGAGATCTGAATGACATCATCAGCTCAGGCGACAGCCTGAAGCCCGGGGATAAGGTCTATGCGATCTGCATGGGAAAGAGCATCCTTTTGTTCCACATAGGGCGAAAGCCTCTGGAGGAGGGAATGAACATCCTGGGAGCCCACATAGACTCTCCGCGCATTGATGTAAAGCAGAATCCTCTCTATGAAAGCGAGGAGCTGGCCTATCTGGACACTCACTATTATGGGGGAATAAAGAAATACCAGTGGGTGACCCTGCCTCTGGCTCTTCACGGAGTGGTGGTAAAAAAAGACGGAACCACGGTAGATATCTGTGTCGGCGAGAGGGAGGAGGACCCTGTTTTCGCAGTGACTGATCTTCTGGTCCATCTGGCAGGCAAACAGATGGAGAAAAAGGCCAGCATTGTCATAGAAGGAGAAAAGCTGGATCTCCTGGTGGGAAGCAGACCCCTGTCTGGAGAGAACGGCGAGGAGGCTGAAAATGAAAAAGCGGGGAAAGAGGCGGTGAAAAAGCAGATCATGAAGCTCCTGCACGAAGCCTATGATATAGAGGAAGAGGATTTTTGCTCCGCTGAGCTGGAGATCGTTCCTGCCGGACGGGCCCGGGACTGCGGCTTTGACCGGAGTATGATCATGGCGTACGGGCAGGATGACAGAGTGTGTGCCTTCACTTCTCTCTTTGCCATGATGGATGTCTCTGATCTGGACAAGACCGCCTGCTGCATCCTTGTAGATAAGGAAGAGATCGGAAGCGTGGGAGCCACAGGCATGCACTCCCGCTTCTTTGAAAATACCGTGGCCGAGGTGCTGGCTCTCAAGGAAGGAGAGTCTGAGCTGAAGCTGCGCCGGGCGCTGCAGAATTCAAAAATGCTCTCCTCTGATGTGAGCGCTGCCTATGATCCCATGTATGCTGAGGTGTTTGAAAAGAGGAGCTCCGCCTTCTTCGCCAAGGGACTTGTGTTCAATAAATTTACAGGAAGCAGGGGAAAAAGCGGGTCAAACGACGCCAATGCCGAGTATCTGGCCCAGATTCGCCGGGCTATGGACAATCAGGAGGTAGCCTATCAGTTTGCCGAGCTTGGAAAAGTAGACGCGGGGGGCGGCGGAACCATTGCCTATATTATGGCAAATTACGGCATGGAGGTCATCGACAGCGGCGTGGCTGTTCTGTGTATGCACGCACCCTGGGAGATTACCAGCAAGGCCGACGTCTATGAGGCGTATAAAGGGTACAAAGCATTTATACAGGAGCTGTAAAATGTCACGTTCTGGCGGGGAGTGCCGGAAAAGGCAGGGCCCCTGCACATTATTTGAGAACTTGCGGGCTAAGGACTTGACGAACCATGGCAAAAACAGTAAAATATTATGTGCAAATTACTAGGTATTAGTAGAAAGAAAAAATTTTAGGAGGTCATTGGAACATGGCAACAAAATGGGTTTATATGTTCACAGAAGGTAATGCGACCATGAGAAACCTTCTTGGCGGAAAAGGCGCCAACCTCGCTGAGATGACAGGCCTGGGACTCCCGGTACCACAGGGATTTACCGTTACAACAGAGGCTTGTACACAGTACTACGAGGACGGAAGACAGATCAATGACGAGATCATGGATCAGATCATGGCTGCTATGGCTAAGCTGGAGGAGATTACAGGAAAGAAATTCGGAGACAAGCAGAATCCGCTTCTCGTTTCCGTTCGTTCCGGTGCAAGAGCTTCCATGCCTGGTATGATGGACACCATCCTGAACCTGGGATTAAATGAGGAAGTTGTTGAGACTCTGGCAGAGGCATCCGGAAACCCGCGCTGGGCATGGGACTGCTACAGAAGATTTATCCAGATGTACTCAGATGTAGTTATGGAAGTAGGAAAGAAATACTTCGAAGAGCTCATCGACAAAATGAAAGAGGAGAAGGGCGTTAAGCAGGACGTAGAGCTGACAGCAGAGGATCTGAAGACTCTGGCAGGACAGTTCAAGGCTGAGTACAAAGAGAAGATCGGAACAGACTTCCCGTCTGACGCTAAAGAGCAGCTGATCGGCGCTGTTAAGGCTGTGTTCCGTTCATGGGACAACCCGAGAGCAAACGTTTACCGTCGTGACAACGACATCCCGTATTCATGGGGAACAGCTGTAAACGTACAGATGATGGCATTCGGTAACATGGGTGATGACTGTGGTACAGGTGTTGCCTTTACACGTGACCCTGCTACAGGAGAGAACGGTCTGTTCGGAGAGTTCCTGACAAACGCACAGGGCGAGGACGTTGTTGCCGGCGTGCGTACACCTATGCACATCGCAGAGATGGAAGAGAAATTCCCGGAGGCATTTGCACAGTTCAAGGATGTGTGCAAGACTCTGGAGACACACTACAGAGATATGCAGGATATGGAGTTTACTGTAGAGCACGGAAAACTGTACATGCTGCAGACACGTAATGGTAAGAGAACAGCTCAGGCTGCTCTGAAGATTGCCTGCGACCTGGTTGACGAGGGCATGAGAACAGAGGAAGAGGCTGTAGCTATGATCGATCCGCGTAACCTGGATACACTGCTTCATCCCCAGTTCGACGCTGCTGCTCTGAAGGCTGCAACTCCCATGGGCAAAGGTCTTGGAGCTTCTCCGGGAGCTGCCTGTGGTAAGGTTGTCTTCACAGCTGACGATGCTGTAGAGTGGGCTGAGAGAGGCGAGAAGGTTATTCTTGTTCGTCTGGAGACATCACCTGAGGATATCACAGGTATGAAGTCTGCTCAGGGTATCCTGACAGTCCGCGGTGGTATGACATCCCACGCAGCCGTTGTTGCCCGTGGTATGGGTGAGTGCTGCGTATCCGGATGCGGCGACATCGTTATGGACGAGGCAAACAAGAAATTTACACTTGGCGGAAAAGAGTACCACGAGGGAGACTGCATCTCCATCGACGGTTCCACAGGTAACATCTACGACGGAATCATCCCGACAGTAGACGCTACAATCGCTGGTGAGTTCGGACGTATCATGGACTGGGCTGACAAGTACAGAACAATGAAGGTTCGTACAAACGCAGATACACCTGAGGATGCAAGAAAGGCTGCTGAGCTTGGCGCTGAGGGTATCGGACTTTGCCGTACAGAGCACATGTTCTTCGGCGAGGGAAGAATTGACGCATTCCGTGAGATGATCTGTGCTGAGACAGAGGAAGAGAGAGAGAAAGCTCTCGAGAAAGTTCTTCCGTATCAGCAGGGAGACTTTGAGAAGCTGTACGAGGCTCTGGAAGGACACCCGGTAACAATCCGTTTCCTTGATCCTCCGCTTCACGAGTTCGTTCCGACAGAGGAAGAGGACATTAAGAAGCTGGCTGAGGCTCAGGGCAAATCTGTTGAGAAAATTAAAGAGATCATCGACAGCCTTCATGAGTTCAACCCGATGATGGGTCACCGTGGATGCCGTCTGGCTGTAACATATCCTGAGATCGCAAAGATGCAGACAAAGGCTGTTATCCGCGCGGCTATCAACGTACAGAAGGCTCATCCGGGCTGGAAAGTTCAGCCGGAGATCATGATCCCGCTTGTTGGCGATGTGAAAGAGCTGAAATACGTGAAGAAATTCGTTGTTGAGACAGCTGACGCTGAGATCGCTGCCGCAGGAAGCGACCTTGAGTACGAGGTTGGTACAATGATCGAGATCCCGAGAGCTGCTCTTACAGCTGACGAGATCGCTGCAGAGGCAGACTTCTTCTGCTTCGGTACAAACGACCTGACACAGATGACATACGGCTTCTCACGTGACGATGCAGGCAAGTTCCTTGACGCTTACTATGACGCTAAGATTTTTGAGAACGATCCGTTCGCAAAACTGGATCAGGATGGCGTTGGCAAGCTGATGAAGATGGCTATCGATCTTGGAAAACCGGTTAATCCGAAGCTCCACGTAGGTATCTGCGGCGAGCACGGCGGAGATCCGAGCTCTGTAGAGTTCTGCAACAAGCTTGGCCTTGACTATGTATCCTGCTCACCGTTCCGTGTACCGATCGCTCGTCTGGCTGCTGCTCAGGCTGCAATCGCACAGAAGAAAAACTAATCACAGCAGAATACAAGCAGTGTGATTTATATGAAATCCCGTCTCAGAAATGAGGCGGGATTTTGTGGTATAATAACAGAAAAGTAATCACAGGAGGGATAAGCTATGAGTGAGACAGTGATAAGAGCTGTGCGCGGAGATATCACAGAGATTACGGATGTGGATGCCATTGTAAATGCAGCTAACGAAAGCCTGCTGGGAGGAGGCGGCGTGGACGGCGCCATCCACCGAGCCGCTGGCCCAAAGCTTCTGGAGGAGTGCCGGACTCTCCACGGATGCCCTACCGGGGAGGCAAAGATTACAGGCGCCTACGGACTGCCGTGCAAATATGTGATCCACACGCCAGGGCCTGTTTGGAGAGGAGGCAGTCACAGGGAGAGAGAGCTTCTGGCGTCCTGTTACGGATCCTGTCTGAAGCTGGCAGTGGAAAACGGTGTGAGAAGGATCGCATTTCCCTCCATATCCACAGGCGTGTATCATTTTCCTGTGGAAGAGGCAGCCGGGATCGCGGTGGCCGTGGTCAGAAGGTTTGTCAGCGAGCACCCGGGAAAGCTGGAGCTGGTGGAGTGGGTGCTCTTTGACGACAGGACCTGGCAGATCTACAGGAAGGCGATAGACAAAAGAACGGGAAAAAGCGGGGAAGAATGATTGGAAGCAGAGCAGAAGAGAAAGACATTAAAAACATACTTTGGATACGACACCTTTCGTTCCGGCCAGGAGGAGATCATAGACCAGCTCCTTGCCGGTCGGGACGTGCTGGCAGTCATGCCCACGGGGGCGGGAAAATCACTCTGCTACCAGTTGCCGGCCCTTCTCATGCCGGGGACAACGATCGTCGTCTCTCCCCTCATTTCCCTGATGATGGACCAGGTGAAAGCCCTCAACGAGGCGGGAGTGCACGCGGCCTATATCAACAGCTCTCTTTCGGAGGGGCAGACAGCCAGGGCGCTGGAGCTGGCGAGAGCAGGGCGCTACAAGCTCATCTATGTGGCGCCGGAGCGCCTGGAGACGCCCAGGTTCCTGGATTTTGCCTGCCACGCGCAGATTTCCATGATCACAGTGGATGAGGCTCACTGCATTTCCCAGTGGGGCCAGGATTTCAGACCCAGCTATGTGCGGATCCTCTCCTTTATCCGCCAGCTTCCCCTGCGGCCTGTGGTCTCCGCCTTCACGGCCACAGCAACAGAGAAGGTCAGACAGGATATCCTGGCTTCCCTTGAATTAGAGCAGCCCTATGAGACAGTGGCCGGATTTGACAGGCCTAATCTCTATTTTGAAGTGCAGAGGGCCAGGGATAAGAAAGAGCGCGTGCGCCGGTATCTGACGGATCACAGCCAGGACAGCGGGATCGTCTACTGTGCCACAAGAAAGGCAGTGGATGAGCTGTATCTCTATCTGGAAAATGCCGGTTTTTCCGTGGGGAGATACCATGCAGGCATGAGCGCTGACGCCAGGAAAATGAGCCAGGAGGATTTCATATATGACCGCATCCGCGTGATCATTGCCACCAATGCCTTTGGAATGGGCATCGACAAGTCCAATGTCCGTTTTGTGCTGCACTACCACATGCCTCAGAGCATGGAAAATTATTACCAGGAGGCGGGCAGAGCGGGGCGTGACGGGGAACCGGCGGAGTGTATCCTCTACTACTCGCCCCAGGACACGATGATCGGGCGGCTTTTGCTGGAGAGCAAGGAGATGGATGAGACCTATACAGAAGAGGAGCGGCGGACGATCCGGGAGCAGGATGCGGAGCGGCTGCGGAAAATGGAAGGCTACTGCACTACTACGGGATGCCTGCGCAGCTACATTCTCCGTTATTTTGGCGAAAAGGCAGAGGATAGCTGCGGAAACTGCGGCAATTGTCTGACGGAATTTGAGCAGATGGATGCCGCGGAGGCTGCTGCTGATGTGGTCCGGTGTGTGCGGGAATGCGGACAGCGCTATGGCCAGAGCATGATCGCAGGCACGCTTCTGGGAGAGAACACAGCCAGGATAAGGGATCGCGGTATGGATAAGAGCTCTGTCTACGGCAAGCAGAGTAAGCTGGGGAAGGCCCGGATGCAGGAAGTGATACGCACCATGGTGGAGAGAGGGTATCTTTGCCAGACAAAGGACAAATATACGCTGCTGAAGCTGACAGAGAGCTCAGAGAGTTTGCTGGAGGAGACGCAGCCCTTCTATATATCCTATAGGAAGGAAGAGGAGAAGGCTGGGAAGAAGTTAAAGGCTTCCGGGGCTTCGGGAAGGCGGCCGGCCCAGATGGCTGACCTGACAGAAGGGCAGCAGGTGCTCTTTGAAGAGCTGAGGAAGCTGCGCATGAGGTTGGCGGGAAAGAGGAAGATCCCTCCCTACATGGTGGCCTCGGACAAGACACTGCGGGATATGTGCGTCAGGCTGCCCCGCACCAGAGAGGAGCTGCTGGATGTAAATGGAATGGGGGAGAAAAAGGTAAAGCAGTACGGGGAGGCGTTTCTGGAGGTTCTTTTAAAAAAGGGGATATAAAAATGGTCTATCTCACAGGGGATACACATGCGGTATTTGACCGTATCGGTGATTTTTCAGAGAAAGGCAGACGACACCGGGAAGATATACGGATTATTCTTGGAGATACAGGTATCAATTATTTTCTAGGATCGAAGGCCGTGGCGATAAAAGAACATCTGTCAGAACTGCCGGTTACATTTTTCTGTATCCACGGCAATCATGAACAGAGGCCTTTTGCCATAAAAACTCACCGGGAGAAACTGTGGAGCGGCGCGGTAGCCTATGTGGAGGATGCATATCCATCTATTCTGTTTGCCAAAGACGGAGAGATATATGACTTTGATGGGAAAAAGGCAATCGCTATTGGGGGAGCATACAGTGTGGATAAGTTTTACCGGCAGAAGAAAGGATATGCCTGGTATGACAATGAACAGCCGTCTGCTTCCATCAAAAAGTATGTGGAAGAGCAGTTGGACAGAGCGGAATGGAAGATAGACTATGTCCTGAGTTATACGCTGCCTTTGAAATACGAGCCGGTGGATAAATATCTTCCTTTTATCGATCAAGTCCATGGTGTTGGACCGCCTCAGGATCATATTTGAGGATTATGCTGTGCTGGGAGAGTAGCGGACCTGAACTTAGATTGAAAAAAGTGGCGCGGATACTCTTGCTCATGACCCGGCGTCATGAATTATAATCATCCCAGGAGGTGCAGTATGGAGAACAGAAAAGCAATACCAGATGGTTACATGACAGTTGGAGAGCTGGCCGGGAAGATGGGGACCACAGTCCGAACCCTGCAGTATTACGACAGAGTGGGGCTTTTGAAGCCCGCCGCCGCAAGTGAGGGAGGCCGCAGACTGTACACCCACAAGGACATGATCCGGCTCCATCAGATCCAGTCGCTGAAATCCCTGGGATTTTCTCTAGATGACATTAAGAACCGGCTGATCCCTCTGGATACGCCAGAAGAGGTGGCAGAGATGCTGGCAGGTCAGGAGCAGGCCATCCGGCAGCAGATCCGCCGCCTGGAAGAGGTGGCGGCAGAGACGAAGGCTTTAAGGGAGGAAGTCCTCAAGATCAAAGAGGTGGACTTTAAAAAGTACGCGGATATCATAGTCAATCTTCAGATGAACAATGAGTTCTACTGGCTTATCAAGCATTTTGACGAGAGGACGCTGGACCACATCCGGAACCGGTTTGACTGGGAGAGCGGGATGGCCTTCATAGACCGGTTCAATAAGCTGGATGACAGGGTGCTGGCGGTGAAAGAAAGCGGCGTCCCACCGGAGGATGACCGGGCTATGGAGCTGGCCGTGGAGTTCTGGGATATGGTCGTAGAGTTCACAGGCGGGGACATGTCCATGCTGCCTGAGCTGATGGAATTTGGAAATATGATGGACGAGGATCATGCGTGGGCCAGGAAGCAGGCGGAAGTCAATCAGTATTTGCAGCCGGGGCTGGAGCGCTATTTCCGGGAGACGGGCATGGATCCCTTCGGGAAGGAGGGGGAATGATGGATGTGATACAAGTGGCGGACCTTCGAAAAAGCTACGGAAAGACAGAGGTGCTTTGCGGCATTTCCTTCCAGGTGAGAAGAGGGGAGATCTTTGGAATTCTGGGAACCAACGGGGCCGGAAAGACCACGACTCTGGAGTGCATGGAGGGCTTCCGGAAATATGATGGCGGAAGGATCCAGCTGAAGGGCAGCGTAGGCATCCAGCTCCAGTCCGCCTCACTGCCGGGCTGCATGAAGCCGCTGGAGGCGGTGGAGCTGTTTGCGAGATGGAAGAGGACAAAGCCGGACGGAGAGCTTATTGAGGGGCTGGGGATCCGGGAATTTTCAAAGAAAAAGTACGCGGAGCTGTCCACCGGACAGAAGCGCAGGCTGCATCTGGTCCTGGCTCTGACAGGAAATCCGGATATTCTTTTCCTGGATGAGCCGGCAGCCGGTCTGGATGTGAAGGGGCGGCTGGCTCTGCACGAGAGGATTAGGAGGCTGAACCGGCGGGGAGCTACCATTGTCCTGGCCAGCCATGATATGGCGGAGGTGGAGGAGCTGTGCGGCCGCATCGCCATCCTGAACAGCGGCCGCATCGCTTTCCTGGGAACGGCAGAGGAGCTGGCGGACCGTGTGGACAGCCGTTTTGTGATCCGGATCAGGACAGAGCAGGGAGAGCGTACATACCGGGCGGCTCACATCGGCGAGGACCTGCTTCGTATTCTGGAAAGCCTGAAGAGAGAAAAGGTGGAGGTGCTGGATGTCAGTGTCAGCCGGGGAACGCTGGAGCAGCATTTCATGGACCTGGCAAAGGGGGCGTGACAGATGAGTGCATTTTTATACGGAACCCTTCTGCAGTTTAAGATGGACATACGCAGCCGGTCCCTGCTGGTCACCTGCTATCTTGTCCCTCTTCTCTTCTTTGCCATCATGGGAAATATATTTACTGCTCTCATGCCCCAGTCGAGGGATGCGCTGATCCAGTCCATGACTGTGATGGGCGTGTCCATGGGGGCTCTGATTGGCGTCCCGCCCGTCCTTGTGGAAATCTATGGGACAGATGTGCGGAAAATGTATCAGGCAGGGGGAGCGCCGCTCTGCTTTGGCCTCCTGTCTATGCTGCTTTCCGCTTTCCTCCATCTGCTGATCATGAGCGGCATTATGTTCGCGGCGGCAGAGGCACTCTTTGATGCCAAAGTGCCTGAACACCTGCCGGGATATTTTCTGACGCTTGCTTTGTTTATCGGAGCATCCCTGTCTCTGGCCGCGGTTCTGGGGCTGCTGGTCAAAAGCCAGGCAAAGCTGACCATGTACTGTCAGCTTTTGTTTCTGCCGTCTATCATGCTGTCCGGCATCATGTTTCCGGCACAGCTGCTCCCGGATGCCCTGGAAAAGCTGGGAAGGCTTTTCCCTGCCACATGGGGATATCAGCTCCTGGGCGGAGGGGAGGCAGAGCTGTCAGGATATGCTCTTCTCCTTACTGTTCTCGCCGGAGCGGCAGGACTTTGCTGCCTGCTGCTGCGAAGGAGTAGATGCACATAAATTTTGCGCAGGAGCAGAGGAGAGCATAGCATAGAAGCTCTGCGTAAACTGCTGGGAAAATCTGCTCTCTCATGGTATGATTATAAAATAGAGTAAAAAGGAATCCGGATATCTGACATTGTGAAGCGCATGAGAAATATGGAGGAGAAAACCAAGATGAAGAAAACAATCAGTATAAAGGATATCAGGGGAATCAGGATCGGGCAGACAGAAAACCTGGAGGGCGGCACAGGCTGTACAGTCTTCCTCTCAGAGACGGGGATGGCGGCCGGGTTGGATGTGCGGGGAGGCGGCCCTGCGTCCAGAGAGTCGGAGCTTTTGAAGCCTCTGGCGGCCGCCCAGGAGATCCATGCCATTGTGCTGGCCGGGGGAAGCGCCTTTGGGCTGGGAGCTGCCGACGGTGTGATGCAGTATCTGGAAGAGAGAGGGATTGGTTTTGACGTGGGAGTGACGAGGGTTCCCCTTGTTTGCCAGTCAGATCTTTTCGACCTGACAGTAGGAGATCCGGGAGCCAGGCCGGACAGGGCTATGGGCTATGAGGCCTGCCTGAGGGCAGAGGAGGAAAACTACAGAGATGGGAATTGCGGTGCGGGATGCGGCGCCACTGTAGGAAAATTTGCCGGTATGGACTGCTGTATGAAGTCCGGTATTGGCAGCTATGCCCTACAGATTGGTGAACTGCAGGTGGGCGCTGTGGTGGCGGTCAATGCCCTGGGAGATATCTATGACTGGAAAAGCGGACGGAAGCTGGCCGGCCTGCTGGCAGAGGACCGGCGATCTTTCCGCGGGACGGAGGAGCTGATGTACGCCGATACCCGGGCAGTGGACAATAAATTTACAGGCAATACAACCATTGGCGTGATCATCACCAACGCTGCTTTTCAGAAGCCTTCGCTTTGCAAGATCGCCGGTATGGCCCATGACGGCTACGCCCGCTCCATAAGGCCGGTTCACACCACAGCGGATGGGGACAGTATTTACGCTGTCTCCGTGGGAAACGCCGACGGCAGCAGGGTGTGCGCAGATCAGGATCTGGTTGGCGCACTGGCCGCAGAGGTGATGAGCGAGGCCATCACAGTGGCAGTGAAAAGCGCACGGAGCGCTTACGGGTATCCGGCGTGGAAAGACCTGATTGTACTCCCCGCGTCAATATGATAAACTGTAAGAAAATCAGAAGAAAAGACAGGGGGATACTATGCCAGTATTTGATTTCAATAATACACCGGAGGAGTCAAACGCTCCCCAGTGCACCTATACGATCTTTTACTCCAGCCACTCGCAGGCAGGGCCGGATCATCCCATGCTGGTGCTGGACAACAGCGCCGGAAAGCTGAAGCACCACTCAAACGGCGCTTTTACCAACCCGGTCCGAAAGACGGCCTTTGAGTTTAAGACAGAGGAGGGGACGGTCAGCGCGGATATTCTGCAGATCGACGCCCGGTTTGTAAGCCTGCTGAAATGGCTTGGGGAAAACCATATCAACGTGCGTCTGTCCGGCGCGGTCCGGGAGGAAGGCTACGCTGTATACAAGATCCGCGAGATCGCCTTTGGAGGCGGCTCCAAGCTCTCGGCGGAGGATGGCTTTCTGCAGTTTATGATCGAGCGGCTTCTCTCCAGCGATGCGCCCTCGGAGGAGGAGCCTGACGAGGACGAGGAGGAGACCGGGGACAGCATGAAGCTGACCAGCATCCAGAGCATTACGGATTTTATGAACTGCGCAGGAAGGACTCTGCCTGACAATATCCGGCTCTGGGCCAGGAGAAACCTGGCTGTGGCCCGTTCCAACGAGGTCTCTGCGGAAGAACGGCGCCATGCCCAGCGTGCTCTCTCTATTATGATGAACATCCAGTGGAAGGGAAATTATTTTGAGTCCATCGATCCGGTGGAGGCCCGCCGTATCCTGGACGAGGAGCTCTACGGTATGGAGCAGGTGAAGCAGAGGATCATTGAGACCATCATCCAGATCAACAGGACCCACACCCTGCCGGCCTACGGCCTGCTGCTGATCGGGCCTGCCGGGACAGGGAAATCCCAGATCGCCTACGCGGTGGCCAGGATCCTGAAGCTGCCCTGGACTACTTTGGACATGAGCTCCATCAACGATCCGGAGCAGCTCACCGGCAGCTCCAGGATCTACGCCAACGCAAAGCCTGGGATCATTATGGACGCCTTCTCCATGGCGGGAGAGTCCAATCTGGTGTTTATCATCAACGAGCTGGACAAGGCGGCTGCGGGGAAGGGGAACGGAAACCCGGCGGATGTGCTCCTGACCCTTCTGGACAACCTGGGATTTACGGACAACTATATTGAGTGCATGATCCCCACCGTGGGCGTGTACCCTATCGCGACTGCCAATGACAGGGAGCAGATCAGCGCGCCCCTCATGTCCCGGTTTGCCGTCATCGAGATACCGGACTACACCCCGGAGGAGAAGAAGGTCATATTCTCGGAATATGCCCTCCCAAAGGTGCTGAAGCGGATCGGCATGGAGAAGGACGAGTGCAGCCTGACGCAGGACGGACTGGATGCAGTCATTGACCTGCACAGGAACACAAGCGGCATCCGGGATCTGGAGCAGGCAGCGGAGCATATTGCCGCCAACGCCCTGTACCAGATCGAGGTGGATCATGTGAAATCCGTCACATTTGACGCCCAGATGGTGCGAAGGCTTCTCGGATGATCAAAGACAAAATAAAAGAAAACGGTCCGGAATGAACAGGCATTTCCGGACTTTTCTGCTATCCGAAAAAGAGCCGGGAAAGGGGCAAAGGAAAAAGTATGACAGATCTTAACTGGACAGCCTTCTATCTGATCCTGGTCAATATCATTGCATTTGCGGCATTTGGGATCGACAAGCGGAAGGCTGTCAAACATAAATACAGGATTTCGGAGGCCACCCTGCTGGGGCTGGCTCTCATCGGCGGATCCGCCGGAGCCCTGGCGGGCATGCACCTGTTTCACCACAAGACGAAAAAGCTTTTGTTCCGGGCTGTCCCAATGCTGCTGGCAGTCCAGATAGCGCTTCTGATCATTTTCTAAAGCCCTGCCTGAAGCGGCCGGGAAAAGGATGGACCGGACAGGGAAGGATGACGAAATATAGACAGAAAAACAGGTGACAGAGAAATAGAAGACAGCGAGGAGACATACGGGTATGGGAAATATAATAGAGATCAGGGATTTTGCCGCAGGGGAGCTGGACGTCTACGCCCGGCTGACAGAGGCCCAGCTTCTGAACAGGGACAGGCCGGAGGAGGGGCTTTTTATCGCGGAGAGCCCCAAGGTTGTCATGCGTGCTCTGGACGCAGGCTATGAGCCGGTCTCCATTTTGGCAGAGGACAGGCACATAAACGGGGAGGCGCGGGAGGTGCTCGCCAGATGCCCGGATATCCCGGTGTACACAGCTTCCTTTGAGGTGCTGATGCAGCTCACCGGATACAAGCTGACCCGGGGACTTCTCTGCGCCATGCGCCGCAGGCCTTTGCCCCGGGTGGAGGAGCTGTGCAGGCGCGCGCGCCGCATCGCCGTCCTGGAAAATGTCATGAATCCCACCAATGTGGGCGCCATTATCCGGTCTGCGGCGGCTCTTAACATGGATGCAGTCCTCCTGACGCCGGGATGCAGCAACCCCCTGTACCGGAGGGCGGCCCGGGTCAGTATGGGGACGGTCTTCCAGATCCCCTGGACCTTTCTGGAGGAAGAGGAGGCGGGAGCCTGGCCACGGGAGGGGATGGATTACCTGAAATCCCTGGGATTTTCCACAGCCGCCATGGCTCTCCACGATGAGTCCGTGGACATCGACGACCCGGTCCTCCGGCAGGAAGAAAAGCTGGCCCTCATTCTCGGGACCGAGGGAGAGGGGCTGCAGGAGGAGACCATAGCCGCCTCGGACTACACCATCAAGATCCCCATGAGCCACGGAGTGGACTCCCTGAATGTGGCGGTTGCCAGCGCGGTGGCCTTCTGGGAGCTGGGAAAATGACTGGAAGGAGAAAGATGAGATGAGGATAGCAGTGGTTTCGGACACTCACGGGCTTTTGCGCCCGGAGGTGAAGAAGATCATCGGGACATGTGACGCCGTCCTCCACGCGGGGGATATATGAGAAAAATAGAGACAGAAAGGAAGTGTTCACTATGAGACTGTTTATCGCTATACGGCTCTCCGATGACATGCAGAAGGCCCTGGTGTCCTGCATGCACGATCTGAAGAAGCAGGGGGTGGAGGGAAACTATGTCCCTGCCCAAAATCTGCACATGACGCTGGCCTTTATCGGGGAGTATGACGATCCGGGAAAGGTAAAGGAAGTAATCGGGAAGGTGCCCCTGCCCGGCTTCAGGCTGGCCCTGGACGGGCAGGGAAATTTTGGCAACATCCTGTGGGCTGGGGTGAAGGGGAACCAGAAGCTGAAGGCCTATGTGAAGGAGGTGCGGGAGGCCCTGAAGGAGAATGGGATTCCTTTTGAGAATGACAGGTTTGTGCCCCATATTACCCTGATCCGTAAAATTTCCGCCAAAAAGCCCTACCAGATCCATCTCCCGAAGGCGGAGATGACGGTGAAGAGAGCGTCTCTCATGAAATCAGAGACGAAAAACGGAAAAGTGGTTTACCGGGAGTTGTAGGTCATGGGCATGGATGAAGACAAGTGGGACAGGCTTTTAAGGATCCGGACAGCCGGGCGGGACGACTCGCAGGCGGATCAGTACCGGTACCCCTACGAGCCCACGCCCTACTCTGTACTGGAGAGGCTGGCCAATTCCGGGTATATCCGGAAGGGGAATACATTGCTGGATTACGGCTGTGGCAAGGGGAGAGTGGATTTCTTTCTGTCCTGGCAGACAGGGTGCCGGACGATTGGTGTGGAGTACGACGAGAGGATCTTTGACAGGGCGCGGGACAATGCGAGGACTGCAGTCCGGGCAGGGAGAACTGTGTTTGAGATGGCGGACGCGGAGCATTTTCCGGTGCCGGAGCAGGTGGACCGGATCTATTTTTTCAACCCATTTTCCCAGGAGATCCTGCGGAAGGTTATGAGTCGGATACAGGAGTCCTGGTATGGGGTGCCCAGGGAAATCCTGCTCTTTTTCTACTATCCGTCAGATGAATACATTTCATATCTGATGACAGTGGAGGAGCTGAGCTTTCTGGACGAGATAGACTGCCGTGACCTCTTCCCGGGAGGGGACATGCGGGAGAGGATCATGGTGTTTGCCTGCGGGGCAGGAGACGGCGGAGAGCCGGATTTATTTTAAATGAAGACAGAGGAGGACCATATGGCCAGAATCAGGATTATAAAGAAGAACGACGAGTTCAATTCAGAATATGAAATCGGGGATATTTTTGAGATAGAGGGCACCTGGTACGGGGGTGTGCACATCACCGGGAAGTCAGGGGTTCCGGTTTCCCTGGATAAGGATGAGTATATGGAGCTGGACACAGAGCCTGAGCCGGATGATGAGGAAAACACAGAGCCGGGTGGAGAGAAGGACGGAGGAAAGGTCGGGGAAAAGGCTCCAAAGAGGGATATCCGGGCAGGCGATATTGTGCGGCATTTTAAGAGGGAGTGGGTGTCCCAGGAGACGTCGGAGTATCTCTACAAGGTGCTTGCCTTTGCGCAGCACACGGAGACAGGGGAGCGTCTGGTGATCTATCAGGCTCTGTATGCCCCGTTTAAAATCTGTGCCAGACCTTATGCCATGTTTATGAGTCTGGTGGACAGAGACAAGTATCCGGATGTAAAGCAGACATACCGGTTTGAGAAGCAGGAGGTGTGAGAAGATGGCGCAGGAGAAGACAAAAGAGCTGTACAGACTCCTCCTTGAGAAGGGATATCCGAAGGAGTTCTGCGCTGAGATCGCCTACAAAAATATGAATACAGACTTCACGGCCGGCCGGATGCTGGGGTATCTGCACCGGGTCGGCAACCCCAGGATCGAGGACCTGGTGGATGAGATGCTGGCAATCTTAAGCGACAGGCAGCAGATCATGCAGAAGAAGGAGATGGAGCAGGCACAGGCAGTGATGAACGATGTGTACAGGAATGGGCTGTAGAGTCAGCAGACAGAAGCAGGAAAGGGGAGGTGAGCCTTTATGGCGCTTTACGCACTGGGAGATCTGCATCTGAGCTTTCAGGCCGACAAATCCATGGATAAATTCGGGAGAGTGTGGCGGCACCATGAGCGCAAGATCGAGAAGTATGTCCGGCAGATCGTGAAGCCGGAGGATACACTTGTGCTCACCGGGGATCACTCCTGGGGGAGGAAGCTGTCCGAGTGCCGGGAGGATCTGGCGTTTATAGAGAGACTTCCTGGCCGCAAGATCCTTCTTCGGGGAAACCATGACATGTTTTGGGACGCGAAGAAGACGGAGCGCCTGAATGAAGAATTTAAGGACAGACTCTTCTTTTTGCAGAATAATTTTGCGGCATATCAGGATTACGCCCTGGTGGGAACAAAGGGCTACACATTTGAGGGCCCCTTTTATCTGGACGGCAGAGGCCGCATCCTGGGCTGGGACGAAAAGAGTGAGGCCCACGCGAAAAAGCTGGTGGCCAGGGAGATGACCCGGCTGCGGGACTCCTTTGAACAGGCCCGTGAGGCGGGTTACCGGAAATTCGTCATGTTCCTGCACTATCCGCCCACCAGCATATTGGAAGAGACCTCTCCCTTCACAGAGATAGCAAAGGAGTATCATGTGACCGCTGTCGTGTACTCCCACTGCCACGGGGAGAGCCGCTTCGGAGACAGTATACGGGGAGAGTGCCGGGGCATCCGGTACATGCTGGTGTCGGGAGATTACCTGGGCTTCCGGCCAGCGGAGGTGCTGCCTTAAGGAGAGGGGCAGACTATGTGAACAATGGAAATGAATCAGGAGACAACAGGGACTGGAGGCGGCGGAGCTGCTGGAGGTATTCCAGTGGAGCGCCGGGGACGTGTATTGCCGGGAGAAGATGGGCAGGATCCGGGAGAAGGTGAAGAAAAACGAAGAGAAATACCCGGTGGAAAAGGCGTACGGAAGCAAAGAGAAATACACGGAGCTGAAGGGCTGAAAGCCTCTTTGTCCTTTTGGAACGCATTTTGGCTGCCTGCTGCGAAAAATCCGTTCAAAAAGGCGGCTCCATGTGATAAAATAGGCAGGAAAACGACAGGGAGGATTTTTGAAGATGAAAATAGCAGTAACCTATGACAATGGAAACATATTTCAGCATTTTGGCAGGACAGAGAGCTTTAAGGTGTACCAGGTGGAGGATGGAAAGGTGGTCTCCAGCGAGATACTTGGCTCCAACGGCACCGGACATGGAGCCCTGGCAGGACTTCTGGCAGACCAGTCGGTGGATGTGCTGATCTGCGGCGGCATCGGAGAGGGAGCCCAGGCTGCCCTTCAGGAGGCGGGCGTAGAGCTGTGCGCCGGCGCTGCGGGAGACGCGGATCAGGCAGTGGAGGCCTATCTGAGAGGAGAGCTGGTCTCCACAGGGGCAAACTGTGACCACCATCACGGGGAGGGGCACGAATGCGGAGACCATGGAGAGCACAAAGAGGCCGGGGAGGGCCAGTCCTGTGGCAGTGGCTGCGGATCAGGCTGTGGCGGCGGCTGCGCAGGGGGATGCGGCTCACAGCCCGCTGTCACCGGGCGGAATGTGGGAAAGACATGCCGCACCCACTACAGGGGAACCTTCAACGACGGAACCCAGTTTGACTCTTCCTATGACCGGGGTGAGCCGCTGGAATTTATCTGCGGCGCCGGCCAGATGATCCGGGGATTTGACCAGGCTGTGGCTGACATGGAAGTGGGACAGGTGGTGGATGTCCACCTGATGCCGGAGGATGCCTACGGTATGCCGGATCCCAGCGCCGTCTTTATGGTTGAGATTGCCCAGCTCCCGGGATCAGAAGAGCTGGAGGCGGGGCAGCAGGTGTATCTGACCAATCCATATGGACAGCCCTTCCCGGTGAAGGTAGTGTCCAGGGATGAGGCTACCATCACCTTTGACGCCAACCATGAGATGGCAGGGAAGGAGCTGAACTTCCGGATCGAGCTGGTGGAGGTAAAATAGACAGGATGGGATGTGTATATTTTGTCCGCCACGGGCAGACAGTGTGGAATGTGGAGAACAAGATCTGCGGTGCCACGGATATTGAGCTGACAGAGCTGGGGCATCGGCAGGCCATTGAGACTGGAGAGAAGATACTGGCAGAGGGGATACAGGCCGATGAAATCCTCTACTCCCCTCTTGTCCGGGCGGCGGAGACGGCCCGCCATATCTCGGAGATCACCGGGATACCCAGACGGATGGAGCCCCGTCTGAGAGAACAGAATTTTGGAAAGTGGGAAGGCACATCCCGCCGCGGAGCCCAGTTTCAGAAGGCAAAGGAGGACTTCTGCTGCCGCTACGACGGCGGGGAGTCCATGCTGCAGCTGGCCCAGAGAGTCTACAATCTGCTGGATGAGATCAGGGCGCAGGCAGGGGAAAAGACCTATATCCTGGTGGCCCACAACGGGATTTCCAGGGTGATCCAGTCCTATTTCTTTGATATGACAAACGCGGAGTACGCCGCCTTTGGCGTGGAAAACTGCGCGGTGCGCAGGTATGAATTCTAACGGGGCAGAAGGACGACCGCCAGACCATTGGGTTGACAATGGAGCGTTTGCTCACACCTGAGCCTTAATATATTAAAAAAAATTCCCCTCCCTCTCCGCTTGCGCTTCGAGGGAATAAAAAACATAGAGGGTGTCCCAAAAGTCACGAAGTGACTGAAAGGACACCCGACTATAAAAAAGGAGAACGGTTACCACGCCGTTCT
>NZ_SPGT01000037.1:0-19228 GCF_005845155.1 Clostridium sp. BSD2780061688st1 H5
ACGAGAACGGCACCCGCAGGCAGGACATTGAGATTTATTACAGCTTTGTCGGCAAGATTGACTTGCCCGAAGCCTAACGCCCGACCTATCCGACACAATGCGCAAGTGCCGGATAGGAACGGCAAAATTTTTTACACTTCTATTACTTCTTTATCGCACATCAGTAAAAAGCCAGGGAATCAAACAGCTGATGAGCGGCGGCGGGGTAATCCTGATCGGAACCCAGCTGATCCCGCTTCTCAGCAGCTTATTTTAGAGGAAGGAGTAATTATCCATGTTCGATCAGATCTTTGATGCGATTGAAGAGTGGATGAGGGGACTCCTCACAGGGATCATTCATTCCAACCTGGACCGGATGTTTACCGATGTCAATGAAAAGACCAGTGAGATCGCCGTTCAGGTTGGACAGACCCCGCAGGGCTGGAACAGCAGCATATTCAATATGATCGAAAACTTATCGGAAACGGTGATCCTGCCGATTGCAGGGATCATCATCACATTTGTGCTCTGCTATGAGCTGATCAGTATGATCACAGAGAAAAACAACATGCATGATATCGATACATGGATGTTTTTCAAGTACTTTGTAAAGATGTGGATCGCGGTCTATCTGGTCAGCAATACATTTACCATTACGATGGCCATATTTGATGTAGGGCAAAGTGTGGTCAATTCTGCGGCAGGTGTGATCACCGGAAGTACAGAGATTGATATCAGTTCTGTGCTGACAGACCTGGACACAACACTGGAAGCTATGGAGATCGGGGAACTGGTCGTTCTGGTGCTGGAAACGCTGATCGTCAGCTTTGGCATGAAGATCATGAGTGTTCTGATCACAGTGATCCTGTATGGTCGAATGATCGAGATTTATCGCGCGTCCAGAAGCGCCGCTTGTCATCCGCAGGCGGTGTGCGGACATTTTGGGAATCCGGCTTTGGCAAGCCGGTAAAGAAAAGTATCAAAGACGCTGAAAAAGTGTCGCTTTAGCGTCAGCTGGTTTACCCCGGAGGGAAACCACAAGGGGGACAATAGCGTACCGGAAACGTCGCAAGTTGGGAAAACCATCTACCCACGACTGAGCGGCAAGACGCAACATTGTGAACAAGGAATAAGGCTAAACTGCTTTAAGGGCAGTCCGAGGCGGGATACTCGACCCGGCGGCGTAGGATGGTTGTATTCGCCGTATGTCATAGCGGAATGTGACAGGTAAACACAGACCGCACGATACTTATGACAGCCAGCCGCAGTAAGCGGAAAAGGACGAAAACCCACTCCGACATCACAATACGCTTTTCCCAGAGTGTCTAACTGGAGATTGCCTAAACCGGAACGCCGGAACTATTCGGCTATGCGTAATGCCGCAAGGCGATAAATTTCAAGGGGTAAAAACCCAAGAAAGATGACGCTGAATATCCGGCATGGCAACGGAGCCTCCGTAGTAGTCCGAGGGCGGGAAAGCCGTCTACATGGCGAAGGGAGGCAGGATGTCAACCAATTCATAAAAAGGAAAGGTGCGTGAGGCATTATGAGAAGTCCTGAAAATGTGTTGGAAAGCCTAAAATCCAAGGCGTGTAACAAGAGTTACAAGTACGAGCGGTTATACCGCAACCTGTACAATCCACAATTCTATCTGCTGGCATATCAGCGGATACAGGCGAAACCAGGCAACATGACAGCCGGAACAGACGGCAAAACCATTGACGGAATGGGAATGGCAAGGATAAACGCCCTCATTGAAAAAATGCGGGATTTTAGTTATCAGCCCAACCCGGCAAGGAGAACGTATATCCCAAAATCTAATGGGAAAATGCGTCCTCTGGGGATACCGTCATTCGACGATAAACTGATACAGGAGGTGGTGCGGCTCATCCTAGAGAGCATTTATGAGCCAACCTTTAGCGACTATTCCCACGGTTTCCGTATAAACAGAAGCTGTCATACGGCACTCAAATATGTGCAGAAATATTTTACGGGGACAAAGTGGTTCGTTGAGGGGGATATAAAGGGCTGTTTTGACAACGTAGACCATCATGTGTTGATTGCTATTTTGCGAAAGCGGATTGCAGACGAACATTTCATCGGTCTGCTCTGGAAGTTCTTGAAAGCCGGATATATGGAGGATTGGAATTATCACAATACTTACTCTGGCACTCCGCAAGGCTCCATCATCAGCCCTATCCTTGCAAACATCTACATGAACGAACTGGACAGCTATATGGCAGAGTATGCAGAGAAATTCAACTGCGGAAACCGCCGTAAAATCAATCCTGCGTTCAAGAAGAAGCTAGATGTCTGCCGGGGAAAAGAACAAAAGCTCAAAAGAAATCTCTCTAAAATGAGCGTGGAAGAAAAAGAGGGCTTAATTGCAGAAATCCGGGAACTGCGGCATAGTCTGAAATCTATGCCGTATAGCGACCAGATGGACGAAGGCTATAAAAGAGTTTTCTATATTCGGTACGCCGATGATTTTCTGATTGGAGTAATTGGCAGAAAAGCGGACGCGGAGCAGGTCAAACAGGACGTGGGGCGCTTTATCCGGGAAAATCTTCATCTGGAAATGTCCGAGGAAAAGACATTGATTACTCATGGACATAACTCTGCGAAGTTCTTGGGATATGAGGTCACAATCGCCAAAGGCGAACACAACAAAAAGACCAAAACCGGGGCTACCAGACGGGTAAACAATGGAAAAGTCCTGCTCTATGTTCCCCATGATAAGTGGGTAAAACGACTGTTCTCCTACAATGCCCTCAAGATTAAATATGACAAACAAAATGGAAACAAAGAGGTTTGGGAACCTGTCCGGCGCACCCGCCTGTTGCACCTGGATGATTTGGAAATCCTGAACCAGTACAACGCAGAAATCCGTGGATTGTACAACTACTACCGGCTCGCAAACAACGTGTCTGTCCTCAACAATTTCTACTATGTAATGAGATACAGTATGCTCAAGACTTTTGCCGGAAAATACCGGACACGAATCAGCAGAATCATCCGCAAGTACCGACAAGGAAAAGATTTTGTTGTGGAATATCCGAAGAAAAACGGCAAGGTGGGCAAAGTGCTATTCTACAATGACGGTTTCCGACGGAATACCAAAGTAGAAAGCGGAAATCCCGATATAGTAGCACGAGCCGTTGAGAACTACGGACGCAACAGCCTGATTAAAAGGCTGCAAGCGAACCAATGCGAATGGTGCGGCGCAGAGAATGTGCCGCTTGAAATACACCATGTACGAAAACTCAAAGATTTAAGTGGCAGAAAACAATGGGAAATCGCCATGATTGGGCGTAAGCGCAAAACAATGGCACTCTGCGTAGACTGTCACGATAAGTTACACGCCGGGAAATTAGACTGACATCTGGAGAGCCGGATACATCGAGAGGTGTAAGTCCGGTTCGGAGGGGAGTTCTCGGAAACCTGACATAGTGATATGGCAAGGCGCTGGGTTCTTACCCTACTGTATACTTCAATCGCCCCGATTCCATTTGCTACTATGACCAACCGCGAATGGGGACAGATCGGGACCAATTTTTTCCGGGGGCTTTTTGCCCTGGCGTTCCAGGCATTCCTGATGATGGTATGCGTGGCAATCTATTCCATACTGGTGGCGGGCATCCAGTATTCGGATAACTTAAGTTCCTCTCTCTTCGGAGTGATGGCTTACACGGTTGTGCTGTGTTTCAGCCTGTTCAAGACGGGGGCACTCAGCAAATCGATCTTTAATGCCCATTAAATTTCAGGAAGGAGGATTTGGACGATGGCTTATGTCAGTGTTCCAAAAGATTTAACAAAAGTAAAGAATAAGGTGGCGTTTAACCTGACTAAGCGGCAGCTGATCTGTATCGCGGCGGGAGCTGCGGCGGGAATTCCCTTTTATTTCCTTACAAGAGGCGTTCTGGGAAACAGCAATGCTGCCACAATTATGGTCCTGCTGATGCTGCCGGCCTTTCTTTTCGCTATGTACGAAAAGGACGGCATGCATCTGGAAGAGGTGCTGATCCATATGATCCGTGTCAAATGGCTGCGTCCGGCAGTCAGGAAATATGAAACGGAAAATTATTTTGAGACAGATCCGGGAAAGTCCGTGTCTGTGACAGTAAAAAAATCGGAGAAGGGAGGAAAGAACCTTGGCAGAAAGAAGCGGTAAGAAACGGCGTCTGGAAAAGCGCCGGGCTAAAGAAGAGAAGAAAGCTGCGAAACAGCAGGCGGCTTTGAAAGCCGCGAAAAAAGGCAGCCGTAAAGCTTCATGCGGCAAGGCAGATCAGAAGGAGAAGCAGAAAGAAGAGAAAAGGATATCTGCACAGAGGACGATTGCCTATAAGGAAATGGCAAAGGACGGGATCTGCAGGGTGCATGATAAATGTTATTCCAAAACAATCCGGTTTTCGGATATCAATTATCAGCTGGCTCAGAACGATGACAAAAATGCGATCTTTGAAAACTGGTGCGATTTTCTGAACTATTTTGACAGCAGTATCCATTTTCAGCTTAGCTTTATCAATCAGAAGAGCAGTATGAAGGAATTTGAAAAGGTGATCCGGATCCGCCGGAGGCATGATGAATTTGATGAGATCCGGAGAGAATACGCCCGGATGCTGCATCGGCAGCTTGCAAAAGGGAATAACGGCCTAGTGAAATCCAAGTATATCACTTTTTCCATAGAGGCGGATAATATCCGGGAGGCAAAGCCAAAACTGGAGCGTATAGAGACTGATATCCTGAATAATTTTAAAATCCTGGGTGTTCCCGCAGAACCGTTAAATGGAGCGGAACGATTGAAGATCCTGCGCCAGATACTGAATCCGGACGAGCTGGGAGATATCCCGTTCGATTATGGGGCTATGGTCCATAGCGGGCTCTCTACAAAAGATTATGTGGCGCCTACCAGTTTTGTGTTCAAGGACGGAAAGACGTTCCAGATGGGAAATAACATCGGCGCAGTTTCGTACCTGCAGATCCTGGCGCCGGAACTTACCGATAAGATGTTGGCGGAGTTTTTGGATATGGATAAAAATCTGATCGTCAATCTGCATGTGCAGTCTGTGGATCAGGTAAAGGCAATTAAGCTGGTGAAAGGAAAAATGACGGATATCAACCGGATGAAGATTGAAGAGCAGAAAAAGGCGGTCCGTTCCGGCTACGATATGGATATCATCCCGTCGGATCTGAACACTTATGGCGGTGAGGCAAAACGACTGCTGGAAGATCTGCAGAGCAGAAACGAAAGGATGTTTCTTGTAACGGTACTGTTCCTGAACACTGCGAAGACAAAGCAGGCACTGGATAATGCCGTCCTGCAGACGGCAGGAATCGCACAAAAATATAACTGTATCTTAAGACGGCTGGATTATCAGCAGGAAGAAGGGCTGATGAGCAGCCTTCCTCTGGGAGTGGGCCATGTGCCGATCAAGAGGGCTCTGACAACTACGAGTACAGCAATTTTCGTTCCTTTTACAAGTCAGGAGCTTTTTATGGAAGGGGAGTCGTTATACTACGGTTTAAATGCCTTGTCCAACAACATGATCATGGTGGACAGGAAAAAATTAAAGAATCCTAACGGGCTGATCCTTGGCACGCCCGGATCCGGAAAATCATTTGCTGCGAAGCGTGAGATCACTAATGCATTCTGCATTACCCAGGACGATATCATAATCGGAGATCCGGAGGGGGAGTATTATCCTCTTGTTCATGCCTTAGGAGGGCAGGTAATCCATATTTCACCTACCAGTAAAGACTACATTAATCCTATGGATATCAACATGGATTATTCTGATGACGATAACCCGCTGGGGGTAAAATCAGATTTTGTACTGTCACTGTGTGAATTGATCATGGGAAGCAGAAATGGCATCGAGGCAGAGGAAAAATCGGTAATCGACCGTTGTCTCCCGCTTGTATATCAGAAGTATTTTTCTGATCCAAGGCCGGAGAATATGCCTGTGCTGGGAGACCTTTACGATTGTCTCCGGAAGCAGAAAGAACCCCAGGCGCAGAGAATCGCCACAGCGCTTGAGATCTATGTGAATGGATCATTGAATGTCTTTAATCACAGGACCAATGTGGAACTTAATAACCGGATCGTATGCTATGACGTGAAAGATCTGGGAAAACAGCTGAAGAAGCTGGGGATGCTGATCGTCCAGGATCAGGTTTGGAACCGGGTGACAGTCAACCGGGCCACCCATAAAGCGACACGGTATTACATCGATGAGTTCCATCTTCTCTTAAAAGAGGAGCAGACGGCCGCCTATAGTGTGGAAATCTGGAAAAGGTTCAGGAAATGGGGAGGTATCCCGACCGGAATCACCCAGAATATTAAAGACCTGCTGGCAAGCCGTGAGATTGAGAATATTTTTGAGAACAGTGATTTCATTCTGATGCTCAATCAGGCCGCCGGCGACCGGCAGATCCTGGCGAAACAGCTGAATATTTCCCCGTATCAGCTGTCCTATGTGACTAATTCAGGAGAAGGCGAAGGGCTTTTGTTTTATGGCAGTACGATCATCCCGTTTAAGGATAAGTTTGATAAGAGCCTGAAACTGTATTCCCTGATGACGACAAAACCAGAAGAAGTGAAAGATTAACCGACCATTTACCGTTTCCAGTAAATGGTCTTTCTTTTTGCAAAGGAGGTGGAAAGCCTGGCAGGAGTGAAATATACCGCCAAAGAAAAAACGGTACAGAAGATGACCAGGGATGGCCTGACGGAAGAACATATCGGAGATGGTCAGAAAAAAGATGTGCCGGATAAAAGCAGGGGACGCCCGGCTGCCAGATTTGAAAAACAGATCCGGGAGGCGTCTCTTCGACAGGAGGTGTCTGAAGAAGAAAGCGTTGATGGCTCCAGATTAGAGCGGCGCATATCAGCGGATGGAGATCCGCAAAGCAGACAGCAGACAACTGCAGACAGTGAAAAGGTAAGGAACCGGTCAGAAAAAATCCGGGATCATGAGACGGTTCCGGACACAGACGGACTGGATGGTCAGAAATCCCAGATCAAAACCAGACAGAAAAAGGCCCGTCTGAAAGAAGAACAGGCAAAATCCGGGCGTCTGGCTTTTGATGATGAAGGAAGCCAGATGGTCCGGGGAGCCGGAATGGGAGTAGGACGCAAGGCCGCAGGAGCAGCGGCATCTGCCGCTTCGGTATATGTTCATGAGAAAGCATCAGAGGAAGCGGATGATAACGCTGCTGTAAATGCTGTTTCGGCCGGAGAGTTGATGACAGAACGGGCTGCGGTCAGCCTGAAACATACCCAGGACCGGAGTAAAAGAGCGGACGTCCGCGCCAGCCGGTGGGGGATCCATATGGAGAGTGCTTCGGAAAGCAGATTGAAATTCACGCAGGGAGGGCAGGAAGGGACAGGAAGTACCTATTTTAATAAGAAGAAGCAGGAAGACCGCCAGACGGTTATGAACCGTTTTTTTCAGCGGAAACGCTATAAAGAGGCTTATCAGTCTGCGAGAAGCGGGGCGACCTCAGGAAAAGCAGGAGCCTCAAAAGCGGCTGCCGCGGCCGAGACTATGACCACTAAGGCAAAGAACGCCTTAAAAGAAGTGGCAAGAAGGAACCATGCAGTATTTGCCGTCCTGGGAATCTTTGGACTTCTCTTCCTTTTGATCGCCGTGGCCTTTTCCAGCTGCAGCGCTTCGGTACAGGGGAGCGGATCTGTCATCGGGATTACTACATATCCAACCTCAGACGAAGATATTTATGCGGCAGAGAACGCCTATGCTGCGTTGGAAGCGGCACTGAATGAACAGATTAACCAGATGGAGTCCACGCATCCCGATTATGACGAATACAACTATAACGTGAGTGAGATTTCTCATAATCCTTATCATCTGATCTCATACCTGACTGCGAAATACGGAGACTGGACCTATGCCGATGTAGAGGCGGAGATAGAAGCTTTGTTTTCGGAGCAGTATTCCCTTCATACAGAAGGACGGACAGAGACTGTGACGGAGACCCGGACGGTGCGTGTAGGAGAGTCATTAGGACAGGTAGTCACGAGCGGCTACTGCAGCTGTTCCATCTGCTGCGGTCAATGGTCCGGCGGACCGACCGCCAGCGGAGTTTATCCCACAGATAATCATACCCTGGCGGTGGATGCCTCTAACCCAATCGTTCCGATGGGAACAAAAGTTGTGATGAATGGTGTGGAATACACCGTAGAAGATACCGGGGCTTTTGACCGGTACGGTGTAGATTTTGATGTTTATTATGACGATCATGCATCCGCTTCCGCTCATGGACACAAGACCTGGGAATGTTATCTGGCTGATGATAACGGGACCAATGAGGTAACTGTGACAGATACCAGGACAGTCAAAATCCTGTATGTGACGCTCACAAACCAGGGGCTTGACGCTATAGTGCGGGAAAACCTGGATGAGGAACAGATGATTCTTTACAATGCGCTGAATACAACGCTTGGAAACCGGGATTATCTCTGGGACAGCGGAGCAATTTCCGGAGGATCCGGGGGCATGGACTACGATATCCCGCCGGAAGCACTGGAAGATGAAGAGTTCGCCCGGATGATTCGGGAAGCGGAAAAGTATCTCGGCGTTCCTTACGTATGGGGCGGATATTCCCCGTCAGGATTTGACTGTTCCGGATTTGTTTCCTATGTAGTAAACAACTGCGGAAACGGCTGGAATTACGGACGACTGACAGCAGAAGGGCTGCGGGGACAGTGTACTTACGTGGCACCGGGAGAAGCAAAACCTGGAGATCTGATTTTCTTCCAGGGAACGTACAATACGTCCGGAGCATCTCACATCGGTATCTATGTAGGTAATGGAATGATGATCCACTGCGGGGATCCGGTCCAGTATGCAAATATCAACAGCAGTTACTGGCAGCAGCATTTTATGTGTTACGGCAGGCTGCCATAGAATGGAGGTGAGGATTTGAATAAAAAGATCAGACGGTATCTGGAAGAGATTGAGAAGACGGAGAAAAAGATCGCAGATCTCCAACAGTATCTGAAAGGGATCAAAAGCGCCTTGAAAGAGGAAGAAAATAATGAAATGATCCGGGCGATCCGGGGCATGAAGCTGGAGGGGGAAGAACTCCTCCAGTTCCTGGACGGGCTGAAAGGCGGAAATGTTCGCTTTGAAGTCGGAAAGAAGACGGATGGGAGCGGAAAAGGCTCTTTCATCCGGCAGGATTCAAATACAGAAAGAGAGGATGAGAATGATGAGAAAGAAATGGAATAAGCGGGTACTGGCTGCAGTCATGGCTGCGGCCATGATCCTGGGAACGTCAACAACAGCATTTGCCAATGCTTCTCCTCCGGAAGGGCAGGAGGCAGCACAGGAACAGTCTGCTTCGGCCGGGGAAAACGGTCAGACGGAAAATGTCCCGGCAGATGCAGCAACTGAGACACCTCAGACAGAACCGGTGCTGGGAGAAGACGGGACCGGAGGCACGGCATTTACCACTCCCGGGAACGCACAGGTGCAGGATGATATTACAGAAGATGGAAGTAAGGAGTTCCTGACAATCACGACCAAAAATAATAATACATTTTATCTTGTGATCGACAGGAGCGCATCGACTGAAAATGTCTATCTGCTTTCTCAGATCGATGAAAACGATCTGCAGGAATTTCTGAAAGACGGTGCTGTATCTGTATCAGAAAAACAGGAACCGGCTGTTGTGCTGGAAGAAGAATCTCAGACAGGAGCGTCTGCGGAAACCGGTCAGGAAAAAGAGACGGCCGTTGAGGAGGAGCCAGAAGAGGAAGTCTCCGGCAATGCTGCAGTATTGATCGTGATTTTCCTTGCGGCGGGAGCCGGTATCGCGGCTTATTACTTCCTTAAGATCCGGAAAAAGAAAGCGATAGAGGAAGAAGAGGATGAGGAAGGGCTTGAGCTGGACGATGGCCTGGAAACTGTGGATGAACGGGAAGAAACCAGATAAAAGATTTTATGGAGAGGGATTGCACAAAGATCTCTCTCTTTTTTCATTGAAGGAGGAATAGACGTATGTATCTTGTGATTGCAGAAAAACCAAGCGTATCAAGAGCGATCGCCCGTGTGATCGGGGCGGAGAACAGGGAGGAAGGATTTCTTTCCGGAAAAGACTGTATCGTGAGCTGGTGCCTGGGGCATCTGGCGGAATATCTGCCGCCGGATGGCTATGATAAAAGATATGAAAGCTGGAAGTATGAAGATCTTCCTATCATCCCGGATGAGTGGAAACTGGCAGTTTCCCGGGAGAAAAAAGAACAGTTTTATACACTGAAACGGCTGCTGAACAGTCCGGATGTAGAGTATGTGGTAAATGCCTGTGATGCAGGAAGAGAAGGGGAACTGATCTTCCGGCGGGTGTACCAGCTTTCCGGAAGCAGAAAGACGGTGAAACGTCTCTGGGTCAGTTCCATGGAAGACAGTGCAATCCGGGCGGGCATGGAACAGTTGAAAGACGCAGAAGAATACCGGAATCTGGCGGAGGCGGCTGTCTGCCGTGCAAAAGCGGACTGGCTGGTAGGAATGAACGCAACCAGGGCTTTTACAACCAAGTATTATAAAAAACTTACAGTAGGAAGGGTTCAGACCCCGACGCTTGCCATGCTGGTAGACCGGATGGAACAGATCAAAAAGTTCCGGAAGGAGAAGTACTTCAACGTGGAACTGGATTGTGACGGCATGAAAGCGGAACGGCAGAAGATCTTTGACCCGGAGGAAACTGAAAAACTCCGGAACCTGTGCGACGGGAAAGATGCTCATGTGATGTCCTGTGAGAGTGTAGAGAAGAAGATGAAACCGCCCAGACTCTACGACTTAACTACCCTGCAAAGAGAGGCAAACCGCATTTATGGTTTTACGGCGCAGCAGACTCTTACAGCTGCCCAGAGCCTTTATGAAGAAAAACTGATCACCTATCCAAGGACAGACAGTAATTTCCTGACTGAAGATATGGAGTCAACTGCCAGACAGGTGATCCGTGTGATCCATGAGAAATATCAGCTGATGGGGCCTTTTGATAAACCGGAAAAACCGGATCTTGGCCGGGTCATGAACAATAAAAAAGTGTCCGATCACCATGCAATCATCCCCACTATAGAGATTGCGGATGCTGATCTGAACGACCTGAAGGAAACGGAGCAGAAGATCCTGTTTCTGATTGCCGCACACACGGTGGAAGCTGTCAGCAGGGATCACGTTTTCCGTGAGATTTCTGTGGAAGTTGAATGCGAGGGTGAGCATTTCCATGCGAAAGGGAAAGAGATTATGGAACAGGGCTGGAAGATTTACGAAGCTTGTTTCCGAAATCCTGACGGCATTGCTATAGAGGATCCGAAAGAGGCTGCAAAGGAGACGATTCCAAAGGTGAAAAAAGGGAAGACCTTCTATCATGTGGAAGCGAAGGTGACGGAACATTTCACTTCTCCGCCGAAACCTTATACGGAGGATACGCTGCTTGCAGCAATGGAGACGGCAGGAAATAAAGAATTTGACGCAGAGACAGAGAAGAAAGGACTCGGGACTCCGGCTACCAGGGCATCGATCATTGAAAAACTGGTCCATTCCCAGTACGCCTGCAGGAAAGGGAAACAGATCGTGGCTACAGATGACGGGCAGTCCCTGATCGAGATCCTTCCGGATTATCTGAAATCGGCATCTATGACGGCTGAATGGGAGAACCAGCTGCTGGAAATGGAGCACGGAAAGATCCAGCCGGAACAGTTCCTGACCGGGATCCGGAATCTGATCACGATGATGCTGAACGGATGCGATCAGATCAGTGAAGAAGAGTCCGGCAGATTTCAGAGTCGGGAAAGCATCGGAACCTGTCCTGTATGTGGAAGCCTGGTTTATGAAGGGAAGAAGAATTACTACTGCAGCAGCAGAGAGTGTAACTTTGCACTCTGGAAAGAAACCAGATATCTGCAGAGTATGAGAAAAACCATTGATAAGCGGATGGCGGCAGAACTTTTGAAGAACGGCAGCACCCATGTGAAAGATTTGTATTCCGCAAAGAAGGATCGTTATTTTGAGGCGGATCTTCTGATGAAAACGCAGGATGATGGGAAGGTAGAATTTTCCCTGTCCTTTCCGAAGAATAATTACAACAAAAAAACCAAAAAAAGAGCATAGGAGGAAGTGCATATGAATTTTGAAGCATTTATGGAATCGATAAAGAAACATATCAAAGAATATCTTCCTGAGTCATATCAGGATGCCCAGGTCACAATCCGGGAACAGCAGAAACTGAATAACCGGTATATGGGGCTTACTGTGATCAGGCCGGGAGATGATCGGATTCCCACGATTAATCTGACTGACTTGTACAGGCAGTCTTATGAAAATCCACGGTTCCGTATCACGGATGTACTTGAGCAGATATCGCAGATCATCCAGAGAGAACCGGAGCGCTTTGATGTGAGCCGCCTTACTCAGTATGAAGAAGCGAAAAAACACCTTTTCATGAGAGTATCTAATGCGGATAAAAATGCACAGGTGCTGGGAGGCGTACCTTTTGTTGAGCGGGAAGATCTGGCCATTACGTTTCACATTGCTGTTGAGGAAACGGAAATGGGAAGAGCTTCTGCCATTGTAACCAACCGGATGATGGAGACCTATGGAGTGACCAGAAATCAGCTTTATAAGGATGCTCTGGCAAACAGTCCGGTTATTGCGCCTGTAAAAATTAATAATCTGGGAGAGTTGCTTGGCAGAATGACTTTGGATGGGATGAAGGAGATGGGAGCATCCGAAGAAGAAATCCGGGATGCAAAAGAAAGGATGGACGAAGCAAATCAGGATAATCCTTTGATTGTAGTAACAAATGAAACTGGTATAGACGGGGCTGTTGCTGTGTTCTATCCGGGCGTTATGGATCAGCTTGGTGAAGAAATAAAAGGAGATTTCTTTATTCTCCCTTCATCTGTGCATGAAATTATTGTTGCTCCTGATGATGGAAGACTTTCCTACTCGGAATTAAAAGAGATGGTGACAGAAATTAATGAAACGCAGGTTGCCCCGGAAGACCGCCTGACAGATGAAGTGTATCATTACGATACCAGAGACCATGTATTTGAAAAAGCTGAGGCTTTTACAGAGAGAAAAAGGGCGAAGGAACAGGATATTGGAAAACAGGAACCTGTTAAGGAGACAGCGGCAGAAAAAGCTGTCCATCCGAAGCGGATCAAACATAAATCTACGGATATGGAACTGTAGGAACGATTTTAGATTTTCCCTGCCTGCTGTCCTAAGACAGCGGCGGGGACTTTTTATAAGGAGGACATGAGATGGAAGAAAATAGAAATACATCTTTTCAGCTGAAAGGAAGAGATATGGACAGTATTCTGCAGTCTCTGGAAGAAGGCGTTTCTGAAATATTTACCAGTGAAAGATACACGGAATACCTGCAGACAATGGCGAAGTTCCATAATTATTCTTTCAATAACACGATGTTGATCGCACTTCAGCGGCCGGATGCAACGCTTGTGACAGGATACCGGAACTGGCAGTCTATGGGACGTCAGGTCATGAAGGGAGAGAAAGGGATTACGATTATTGCCCCGACGCCGATCAAGAAAAAGCAGATGCAGGAAGTCTTGGACAAGGAAGGGCGTCCGGTTCTGAATGAAAATGGAGACTCGATCATGAAAGAGGTGGAAGTGAAGATCCCCCGGTTTAAGGCGATTACCGTCTTTGATATTGCTCAGACAGTTGGAGATCCCATCGACCTGATGGTGCCGGAAGAACTGAAAGAGGCAGTTAATGATTTCGATCTGTTCATGGAAGCAATTACCGCAGTATCTCCAGTACCGATCCGATTTGATGAGATTTCAGGAAATGCGAAAGGGTACTATCACAATGAGGATAAAGAAATCGTGATCCGGAAAGGGATGAGCGAAAGCCAGACAATCAAGACCGCAATCCATGAGTCCGGGCACGCCAGACTCCATGACCGTGATGAAATGAAGGCAAAAGGAGAAAAGAAAGACCGGCTGACAGCAGAAGTAGAGGCAGAGTCTGTTGCTTACTGTGTGTGCAGTGCATTCGGAATAGATACCTCGGAGTATAGTTTCCCATACATTGCAAACTGGAGTTCCGGAAGGGATATGAAAGAACTGAAAACATCAATGGATACGATCCGGCACACGGCTGGGAAAATGATTGATGAGCTGAGCATAAAGATGAGGGAACTGTTGGCAGAGAGAAATGTGCAGAGACAGGAGGAAAAGAAAGAGAAATTCCTTCCTGCGATGGAAGCTGCCGGGTATTACTTTGATGAAAAGGGCAGTACAGATGACCATCTCCGGTTCGTGCCGGACGGCGTACATCAGTTATCAGGGGTTCTGTATGCAGACTCCTGGGATGATGTAGAGACCTGGTTTGGACAGGGCGGTATCGATGATCAGTTTACGGCAGAACGGATCCAGAGAGTTCTTTATCCGGAACGGTTTGAAAAAAGCTCAGAAGAGATGATGTATGAAGACAACGGGGAGCGATTTTCCATCTATCAGATCAAAGAAGGATCAAAAGCAGAGCAGTATAGATTCCTTGGCATGGATTATATCAATAAAGAAGGACTGGAAGTGGTCGCTGCGGATTATGAATGTGTTTATTCCGGAATTCTATTGAAATCGGATGATCTGGAAACACTTTACAGCATGTTCAATGATCTGCCGCCCGCTGACTTCAAAGCCCATTCTATGTCGGTCAGTGATGTGGTGGTCATGAACCGGAATCATGAACTGCGGGCTTATTATGTGGATCAATTTGGATTTACAGAACTTCCGGCTTTTGCACTGGAAAGGAAGGCAGAGCTGGGAATAGGTCAGCTGACAGAGAGGGTCAGTCACTTGGATGAAGACCCCAATATCCGGTTTTATGTGGCTGAGTGTTCAGAATTTCCCGTTCTGGGAGAGTACCATCAGGATCTGTCACTGCAGGAAGCTTTTCGGATTTATGACAGCATTCCGCCGGAGCGGATGCATGGAATAAAGTGTATTGGATTCGATCTGAAGGATGGAAGTGATTATGAAGGTGAATTTGAGCTGGTCAGTGGAAACCGTGTCCAGAAGGAAACAATTAATTCAATTCCTTATTTCCGGGAAAATGTTCATGTGCAGAAAGCAATAGCGGAGGCTGAAAAGGAACTGAAAGCCCGTGAATCGGCAAGAACCGTCCCTAAGAATGAAAATAAAGAAGTAAAAACCACGCTCAAGAGAAGGGAGGAATGTTTATGAGCCAGACACGATTTGATGAAGATGAATTAACGCTGGTGGCCGCTTATGCTGCCAGAACCAGGGAGGAAACCATAGATATCCTAAAGGGTACGCTGGATGTCTTAGAAGATACGAAGGAAGATGTCTCTGATGAAGAGATGATCCTCTTACTGTCATCCACAATAGAGAAACTGCAGCAGGTGGAAGATGATTATTTCTATTCCCTGGATCTGAGGGAGTATCTGAATAATATAAAGGAGGACGATGATGAGAACTGATCAGTATGCACTGTATCGTGTAGATCTCAATACTGCCGGGAAAGACCTGTGGAAAAAACCGTATGATCAGGTAAAGAGTGAAAACCGGCAGATACGGATTGACTTCTACCGTCAAATCCATATTTCAAATATTCCTGCAGGAGAAGCGATAATGGATATATGGGAAAGAACTGCCGATATAAGAGACGTCAGTGACGTCATTGTTGTGAATCGGAATGGAGAAGTATCCTGCTTTTATGTGGATGAGAATACGCCCAGAAGGATTCCCGGTTTTATACGGATCAACTCATCAGGGGCGCTTGTGACACTGGATTCGAAAGATTATAGAATTGACGGCATGGAAGGAAACTGGATGGCTGCGGATGAGATCATTATAGATGGGCGACAATTCTTTCTTATGGAACATCAGGACTATCACCGTCAAATCGCAAGAGTGATTCTTGACTGTTATGGGAAGAAGATCATGGAAGAATGTGGAAATGGATTTGATCAGCAGACAAAGGAAATCCTTCATGGGTATATGCGAAATAATCAGATAAGAGAAGCTGATGCTGTTAAAAAACAGAATAAACCTGGTCAGTTGAAAAGACTGGAACTATGGCAGAAAGCATATGAGAATGGTCACTATGAGAGAAGCTGGGAATCCGGGATGGAAGTTAATTATGATGCTATAGATGGGTGTGTGAATCATCAGAAAGATCATCCTGGGAAGGCACTCCCGGATCCGGAAAAGAAACCTAAAAAACGCATGTCTGTTATAAAAAGGCTCCGGGAGAAACAGATTGCTATTGCAAAACGATCCGGAAAGCCTCTCCCTAAGTATCTGGAGCAACAGATGGTAAGGGAGAAAGCCTGACGGAGTATGGCTCAAATGTGTTTAGTGATGAAAAAATCTCATCGCGATAGCACTTTTTGAACTTATAAATTGTAAGGTGATTGACTTTTTTTTACGGTTTTTCTGCGGGTCTATTTGTTGTACCTTTTTTAGCTGTTTTCATTGAAATCTTTTTTATCATCTCTTGACATATCACCAAATCTATCTTATCCCATCTTATTCCTTTCCTTCTTTTCTGGTCTGTTCGTACCAGAGAACTCTTACTAGATCAAGAGGGTAGACAAAGAGAACCTACAGAAACACAGAGCAGTGGAATGGTGATTGATGGATAGATAGTGTTTCACAAATCAGAACCATTGAATTTCGAAAAGCAGAATCGAAAGGTGAGAGTTATGGGAGTATTAACCAAGTATGAACAAGAAAACATTATCAATTTCAATGTTGCCGAATCTGATGCGGTAGACTAGAAGGATATCAAAGGAGCTGAAAGAACGTAGAAGGGAGATGATGAAAGACCTCAACAAAGATAGATAAATAATTATTATTATTCAATGAAAAATATTGATAAAAGTAATTACTTTATGAGATAATGATATTCGGAAAGGTAGGTAAAATCTATGAAAAAGCGAGAAATCATACCTAACCATCATCAAATGACAGAGTTTCTAAGAGGTCAGGCATCAAAGATATTTGATGATGTGGCACAAAACGACAAGGTTGTGTTGGTGAATAAGAACAGCAAACCGCAGAATATCATTATCTCTTACGACAGATATTGCCGTCTTAAAGAGAATGGTGCGGATATTTAAGGAGGGATTAAATGAAAATTTACAACGAGGAACTTCAGCGCCTCCAGGCGGCTATGATGGAGGAAACCCGCCTGGAAGCAAAGCTTGCAGAACTTATGTGTCAGCAGAAAGAACTGGTGAAAAAAACAAATGAGCTGCACCGGAGTATGCGGCAGGAGCAGGAGGATGTGGAACGTCTGAACAGCAGGAATCTGACTGCTTTATATTACAGAGTGACAGGAAAGATGGGAGAAAAACTGTCAAAGGAGGAACAAGAGGCATATGCCGCAGCAGTCAAATATGATTCTGCAAATAGTGAGCTGCAGGCTGTAAATGAGAAGATCGAAGAATACAGAAAACAACTCTCGGACCTTAGGGGATGCGGACGAAAATATCAGGCTCTGCTTGAAGAGAAAAAAGAGGAAATAAAGAAAACAGTCACGCCGGATGCGGTCAGAATTATAGAAATCGAGGAAAAGATCTCATTTCAGAAGACGCGGCAGAAGGAAATAGACGAAGCAGTCAGCGCCGGCAGGAGAGCTCAGAATATTACCATAGAAATAATAAATAGTCTGGACGAGGCCAAGAGCTGGAGCACCGTAGATATTATCGGAGGAGGCATCTTGTCGGATATGATTAAGTATGATGCGATTGGAAATGCAAAAAGGATGACAGATCAGCTTCAGCTTGCTCTGCGCAATTTCAGGGCGGAACTCGCAGATGTCACGGAAGAGATGCATGGCGACATATATACAGAGATCAGCAGCACCCTTTGTTTTGCAGATTATTTTTTTGATAATTTGTTTACGGACTGGCTTGTGCGCACCAGGATTAATGAATCAAGAAATAAAGCGGAACAGACCTGTGGACAGATACAGAAAGTCCTTCAAAATCTGCACCAGATAAAGGAACAGAATATCTGTATACAGCGACAGCTTGAAAAGGAGCTGGAAGAGACAGTGGCAGTGTCAGAAGCAGTTTGATACAGTTATCTCTGTAATAGAGGATACACGGAAAAGCTGTTGGAGTACAATTGGAAATTTGTCCAGGAGGATGTGCTATGAGTAAAGGATATCGGATATTGATTAGTGTGCTGGCGGTAATTTTTAGTTTGGCATCAGCTTGTATAGGTTTTGCATTGACAGGAAATTCGTCGCTCTCTTTTCCGGTGCGGGTTGGATGTGATTTTGTGTTTATAGTTCAATTTACAGCAACGGTGTGGTGCGTGATTTATTTAGGGCGGATAAAGAAAGAGTGAGCCTCAATCCAGAGATGAAAAAGCAAAGTGGTTTTAACGTATTAGGTTGCAAATACTGATTTTCGGAGGATAATAATGCATTATCATTACAAAGAAAATATAATAAATTACGAAATAGAAGGTCATGGAAAGCCGGTTATTGTTTTGCACGGTCTGGGCTGTGATCTTAATATGATGAAAGCATGTCTTGAACCCATTTACATATAAAAGATATACCAGTGAAATACTCCCCGGAATTAAAATGTCAGATGAGAGGTTCCTTTCTGAATTGGAGATAAATTATGCGTTTACCTTTGATGTTGATCAGATAATCAGAGCAGCAGATTTCGATAAACCAACATTATTTTTATGTGGAAGACAGGATAATTGTGTCGGATACAAAGACTTGGAGAAATTACTGGATGATTACAGAAGAGCATCTTTTGCCATACTTGATGGTGCCGGTCATAATCTTCAGATTGAACAAAACTCATTGTTTCAGGAAATAGTAAGAAATTGGCTGGAAAGAATAGAAGGACTTAGCAGATGATTGATATAATTCAGTTCCTGCAACTGGGAACCTGGCTGGAACGTGAAGTTTAAGAAGTCAGGGAAAAATCTGTGCACGATTTATCCCAGAGAAGTTTTTTTACTGTATTAGTTGTAATTGGCAGGAAAGAAAAAGACATGGTTGAAAAAGAAGATTAAATAAGACTTTGAGTGTTATTCATAAGAACACAGACATATAATATATTATGCTGGTTTATTCCAGAATAATGTAAAAGTGAATTTTGAAAACTTCACGCGGGAGGTAAGTGGTGCTAGAATATAAATAGTGCAAGTCAAAATGAGAAAATTCCAAATAGACAATACATGATACAATAGAAGTAT
>NZ_SPGT01000038.1:0-17414 GCF_005845155.1 Clostridium sp. BSD2780061688st1 H5
GGTCTGATTTCCGTTCTGAATATTTCTCTTAGAAATTTTCAGGGTCGTTGTCTATTGTTCAGTTATCAAGGTTCTTTGTTTTGTTGTCTTTCGCATCTCAGCGACAACTTCTATATCATATCATGTCGCTTCGTGTTTGTCAACAACTTTTTTCAACTTTTTTCTTCTTCCTTTTCGAAAGTTTTCTGCGAATACCAGCAAACCTGCGCTCCCGCGCCGTTATCACGCTGGCCTTATCCGGCAAAAAATCCACCCTCTTGCGTGGTGGATTTTTATAATATCATCATAATCCTGTGGTGTCAATGCTTTTTTTCATTTTTTTACTTTTTATTTGAATGACACTGCCATCTTCAATACTGGATTGTATTCATAGATTACCCGCAGAATATCATTTCCCTGGATCGTGTCGTAAGCCTCCCTTCCAAAAGAGGTGGTATACAGCATGGTAATGATCATAAAAAGGATCCACACAATGATGAGCCCCCCGGCCGCGCCGAGAAGCGCCCCGCCGAGCCGGTTGAAAAATCCCAGCACAGGAAGGTTTGCCACGATATCCAGGGCGAAGATGATAGCCCGCATCACAACTGTGATGATCACAAACGTCAGAATAAAGGAAAGGATGTTGATGATCAGTCTGGCGGCATAGGCTGAGATATACTGGATAAAATTGTCCACTCCCAGCTCATCATACATCTCACTGTTATTGTTATTGAGGAGAAGCGCCTTGAATACACCCGGGATATCAGCCCCCTCGATGGCCGCGATCTGCGTATCCCTGGGAATTTCCACGTCCTCCAGTATGCTCTGGGCTTCCTCGCCGCCTCCCTGCAGTCCGTCCAGAAGGCTGCTGGATATACCATACTGAGCCAGTTCATCACTGGTGACATTTCCATTTACAATATCCTCCACCGTGATGCCCACTGCGTTCAGCTGAGCCTCGGTGATGCCGGCTGACTCCAGAACCCGCCTCACATTTTCCACGGTAAGGCCTGTCCCTCCCTCCTCTGTGTCTCCCTGAAGGACAGAGGACGCCATTCCCATGATAGACTGCTCCGCCTGACTTTCGATCATTTCATCCAGAGGCGTCGCCGCCATGATCCCCTGACTCACGTAAGGGGTCAGGAAAAACACAAGAATAAATGTCACAATAGTGGCCGCCAGCGAGACCGCGATCTTGACCGCTCCCCTGTACAGACCGACAACTATGCATATAAGGAAGATTACTCCTGTAGCTATGATTATCCAATTCATATTTTCTCCTTACTTGACAAACCGGACAACCTCCATCCCGTTTGTATTCATCACTATGTATTTATTGACTCCAAAGGCAGGGAACATTTCCAGGATCGTCTCATCCATCTCTCCCTCAAACTTATGAACGCCCGCTCTGGTAAACACGCTGCACTGCGTCCCACCGTACATGATCACCTGCATACCGCATATTTTGATATTGGAGTAGTCCCCGGTAAATTTCTCCGACATGACCATACTGCCGCTCTTGTTGTAAAGGCGCAGCTCATAACCTGCCTCCCCCTCGTTTTTCAACACCAGACCGATGTAGGAAGAGCTGTGGCAGACGCTTTTGACCTCCTTGTCCAGCTCGATGGTCTGCTGCAGGGCGGGTGTATCCTGTCCCCGGTAGATCAGCACTCTGTCATTCCCCACGGCCACGGAAGTATTTTCATCCATAAAAAAGACTGTGGGCGCTATCATGTCCTCATAGGTGTCTGTCACCACCTCGTAATTTTCCGCCTGAGCTCCCGCCTCTCCAAAATTGTAATAGTAGATATTGGAGACGGTCCTGCCGCCACGCACGGTCATGTAGGACACCATCAGAAGCTCTCCGTTCTCGGAGAGACCGATATCCAGGGGATAGCCGTTCCCGGTCATCGCAGAGTCCAGCTCAGCCAGTATATTCCCCGCCGCGTCGTAGCAGACAATCCGCGGCTCGCTGTCCCCGTTTAATATGGCAGCCACAATTCCCTGGGAGGACACGACCGCTTTCTCTATCGGAAGCGTGGTCTCTATCTCTCCTTTCAGTCCCTCCTCATCCACCACGATCATGTCGTTTCCGCCTTTATCTGCCACTACCGCCGAGTCGCCGAATTCATAGACAGTAGGCGTCTGCATCTGATAGGACTGGTTCCACACCTCCTCACCCTTCCGGTCCAGCAGGACAATGCCGTCCCGGCTGTACTTGAGCACCCCGCTGCCGAACTGCCGGTAGCTGCTGTTTCCCGCGTCTTCTGCCCCATATATATCAATCGTACGCACGGAGGTGTATGTCTGGAGATTTATGAACAAAAACACACCCACCAGAACAAGGATCACAGCCGCGGCCGTAATAATCATCCTGCGGCGGGTCCTCCTCCTGTAGTCCCTCACCTGTGCATCCAGCTCCTGCATGGTGGGATCCGGAACCGGCTCTCCCGGCTGCTGCCCGGGCTGCCCTTTTCCCTCCCGCACAATGTGAAATCTTTCTCTTATCTTTTGCCTCATACATCAACCTCGTTTTCTTCTATGGTTTGCTGTCCATGTGCTCCTATTATACCATGGATGCGCCAGTTCTCAAGTGGCAATCCCGCAAAACGTCCCGCGCCCGCAGGTCAGGGGAGCAGCAGCTTCTGTCCGATGAAGATCAGGTTGCCGTCTGTCAGCCCGTTCATCTTGCAGATGGCCTCCGCCTCATCTGTGGTTCCGTAGAGCTTCAGGCTGATCTTGTCCAGAGTGTCTCCCCTCTGCACCGTATAGTACTCTTCTCCGCTCTCCCCCTCCTCGATAACCGGTGTGCTGTCCTCATCGCCGGAGCCGCCGGCTGCAGCGTCGTCGCCGGAGGCAGTCCCGCCGGAGCCGGAGACGTCAGATGCGCCTGCGGCGTCGGAGGCGGTGCCGGAGGTTCCGGAGGCTGACTGCTGATCCGCCTGTGGATCTACCGAGACGTCTCCCTCGGCCGGCTCACCGCCGCCTCCGCCCTGCACAGATTTGGACAGGGTCTCTATGGAGGACTGTACAGAATTCATTTTGTCATAGTTATTCATGGCTGAGATACCGATGGCCAGTACGACAACTACCAGCAGAACGCTTGTGAGGTACACGAGATGAGAATTGCTCCTCTGCTCCTGCGCCTCCAGCTTTTCCTTTACTGCAGAACGAAAATTCTTTGCAGCTCGATCCTCAACCACTTCACTGGGAGAAACGCCGATCTGTTTGCGCGTATTGATCATATAATTCTGCATATCCGGATTTTTTTCATAAAATATGTAATATCCGCCCATCTGCATAAGATCATGGTATTTATATGCAAAATAGATCTCCTCATCCTCCTCGGGATGCTTCATGATGAAAATGCTGTTTTTTTTCAGTCCCAGCTTTTCGTGGATCTGAACCATGCTGCCACTGAGCACAAGGGGCCTGCCGGGCGCTGCCAGGGCCCAGCCCACCACGTCCCGGCCAGGGAAATACTCGCCGCACTCTCGCAGCGCTTCCTCTCTGGCCGTATCGCTGATGCAGATCTCTCCGTTTTCCTCCGACACCTCTTCGATGCGGACGGCTCCGGTTATATATACACACTCCTGCCCTTCCACTACTGCGTTCTCCCCAAGCAGCAGCGCGCCCGTGGGCTCCTCCTTTGCCTGAGCCCTGAGCTGATCCAGGTAGGTGTCCACATAGTCCTCCACATAGATCTTGGGAGTATCCGAGACATTTCCTACCTGCCTTACATTTTTGGGAAATTTTCTTTCCATATACTCTCACCTCACTGGATATTTTTGCTTATCATAGCACAGGGTTTTTGCGCATTTTAGCAATCGGTGGGGCTTGTCTGTGAAAATTTACGTTATTTTTCTCCCGTCCTCGACACTTTCAGACCGTTTCTCTTTTCACCCGCGGCAGCACTGTGTCTATATATAGAAAAAGAGCCGGCGTCTCTGCCAGCTCTTCTCCGGTGTATATTTGTTTTCTATTTCAGGAATTCTTTTACCTTGGCGTAAATGCTGTCACTGTCCAGGCCGTATTTCTTGATGAGCTCCACAGCCGGGCCGGACTCGCCGAAGGTGTCGTTAATGCCGATCTTCATTACCTTTGCCGGTGCCTTCTCGGCAACCACATCGCAAACAGCGCTTCCGAGGCCGCCGATGATGGAGTGCTCCTCCACTGTCACGATCTTTCCTGTCTTGGCAGCCGCCTTGATGACAGCCTCCTCGTCCAGAGGCTTGATCGTGTGGATGTTAATGACCTCTGCGCTGATGCCGTCTGCCGCCAGCTTCTTGGCCGCTGCCAGGGACTCGGACACAGGAAGTCCTGTGGCGATGATGGTCACGTCTGTTCCCTCTCGCAGTGTCACTGCTTTTCCAAGCTCGAATTTATAATCCGGATTGTCGTTGATCACCGGAACAGCCAGTCTGCCAAAGCGCAGGTATACAGGTCCCTGATGCTCGTAGGCAGCCTCCACTGCGGCCCTTGCCTCCACATCATCGGAGGGGTTGATGACAACCATGCCCGGGATCGTTCTCATGAGAGCGATGTCCTCGTTGCACTGATGAGTCGCACCGTCCTCACCTACGGAGATACCCGCATGGGTAGCACCGATCTTCACGTTCAGCTTCGGGTAGCCGATGGAGTTGCGGACCTGCTCAAAGGCACGTCCTGCGGCGAACATGGCAAAGGAGCTGGCAAAGGGAACCTTGCCTGTGGTGGCGATACCTGCCGCCACGCCCATCATGTTGGCCTCGGCGATACCGCAGTCGATGTGGCGCTCCGGGAAGGCCTTCTTGAAGGTGCCAGTCTTTGTGGCGTTTGCAAGGTCAGCGTCCAGAACGACTACATCCTCGTGTTTCTTTCCTAATTCTACCAAAGCATTACCGTAGCTTTCTCTTGTTGCGATCTTCTTTACATCTGACATAATGCTTCACCTGCCTTTTCTAATTCTTCCATAGCTGTCTTGTACTGCTCGTCGTTGGGAGCGGTTCCGTGCCAGGACGCCTGGTTCTCCATGAAGGATACGCCTTTGCCCTTAACAGTCTTTGCAATGATGGCTGTGGGCTGTCCCTTCACCGTCCTGGCCTCCTTGAAGGCAGCGTCGATGGCGTCGAAGTCATGTCCGTCTATGTTGATCACATGGAAGTTGAACGCCTCAAACTTCTTGTCGATCGGGTAGGGTGAGTTCACATCCGTGATAGCCCCGTCGATCTGGAGATTGTTATTGTCCACGATCACCACAAGGTTGTCCAGCTTTCTGTGAGCGGCCAGCATAGAGGCCTCCCACACCTGGCCCTCCTGGATCTCGCCGTCGCCCACCAGTGTGTACACCCGGTAGTCATCTCCGGACAGCTTTGCGGAGATGGCCATTCCGACTGCCGCGGAGATGCCCTGTCCGAGTGAGCCGGAGGACATATCCACGCCCGGGATGTGCTTCATATCCGGATGCCCCTGCAGGTAGGAGCCTGTGTGGCGCAGCGTCTTTAAATCCTCCACAGGGAAAAATCCTCTGAGAGCGAGAGCTGAATAGTATCCGGGAGCCGTGTGTCCCTTGGAGAGGACGAACCGGTCTCTGTCGGCTTTTTTGGGATCCTTTGGATCGATGTTCAGCTCCTCAAAGTAAAGATAGGTAAAAATGTCTGCTGCTGACAGAGATCCGCCCGGATGACCGGACTTTGCGCTGTGGGTGGCTGTGATGACACCCTTGCGGACCTCGTTTGCAGTCTTCATAAGTTCTAATTTGTTCATGAAAATTGCCTCCTGGTGTTTATGGTTTTTTTCGTTTTTCCTTACGCTTCTGTTGTTTGCTCTCCGATGCCTACTCTCCGAAAACTGCCTTGTAATCTTCCTGGAATTTGATGATGCCGGCGTCTGTCAGAGGATGCTTTGTCATCTTCTCGATTACTGCGTAGGGAACTGTGGCAATATCTGCTCCTGCCAGAGCGCAGTCTGTCACATGCATCGGATGACGGATGCTGGCCGCGATGATCTGTGTGTCGATGTCGCCGGCAACCGCAAAGATTTCAGCGATCTCACGGATCAGGTCCACGCCTCTCACAGAGATGTCATCGAGACGGCCCAGGAACGGAGATACATATGTAGCGCCGGCTCTGGCTGCCAGAAGCGCCTGGTTGGCTGTGAAGATCAGTGTCACATTTGTCTTGATGCCCTCGGATGTGAGCTGCTTGCAGGCCTTGAGTCCCTCTACAGTCATGGGGATCTTGACAACCATGTTGGGATGGATCTTGGCGATCTCGCGCCCCTCTTTGATCATACCCTCAGCATCTGTGGTCGTAGCCTTCACCTCGCCGCTGATAGGCCCGTCCACGATAGACGCGATCTCCGCGATTACTTCCTCAAACACACGACCCTCTTTCGCGATCAGTGAGGGGTTTGTCGTAACTCCGCAGATAACGCCCATGTCGTTTGCCTTCTTAATGTCTTCCACCTTGGCTGTGTCGATAAAAAACTTCATTTTTCTTCCTCCTTGATATGTTGAACGTCTGGCCTAAGCCTATTTGTCTAAATTATATCTCATTTAAAAGGGGATGGTCAATAGTAGTTCCGTCTTATTAATAATTCATCTAGTTAATAATATCTAATTATTAATTCCGTTTTTCTATATTTCATGTTAAATCCCTGTTAACATGAACAGAAACAGCCTTTTTTCAGTTTTTTCTCCGCAGCTAAAAGGGCGAGAAATCATTTTATTATTAATAATTTTCTCAAATGCATTAATTTTTCTTTTTTCTGCTCTTTGTCCCGCTCTTCGGATAGGATGTGGTGCCCCGGACGATCAGCCTGGGCTCATACTCCACATGGTAGGTGCTGATAGGCTCCACATCGGTATATTTTTCCCTCCTGGAGTCGATCTTCTTCATGATAATATCGCAGGCGTCACGGCCTTTGAAGATCACGAAGTGTTCAATGGTGGTGAGGGACATTTTGTGCATACTGGCAAACAGAGTGTTGTCACAGCCCATGACGGACACGTCCCCGGGCACCTTCAGCTTCGCCTCCTGGAGAGCATCCAGGATGCCGAAGGCGATCATATCATTGAGTCCCACAATGGCTGTCACATCCTGCTGCTCCGCCAGGAGCTCCTTTGTCAGGTCGTAGCCGATCTTGTACTCCGAGTCGATGTGGGCGATGTCCAGATCGATCTCCTCGTCCGCCGCCTTGATGATGACCTGATCCCTGAGCCCGGCCTTCTCGAACTCCTTCAGGAATCCCTCCACCCGCTTGGACCTCTGCTTCTGCCGCACGGTCAGCGGAGGAGCTATATAGGCAACTTTTCTGTGTCCCAGCTCCAGCAGATGCCGGGCCATGATCCTGCCCAGCTTGGAATTGTCCAGCTCTACCGCGTCCACGTTCAGGTGCTCGTTCTGGTTGTTGACAATGACCACCGGAATCTCCTCCGCCAGCTTCTCTACCGTATCCATGAAGCAGTGACTTGGATTGCAGGTGTAGATGATCCCCACCGGATGGAGCTCGTTCATCATCTTCAGATATCGCTCCTCCATCCGCAGGTCCCTCTGGGTGTTGCACACAAAGAGTCCGTAGCCCTGCTCCTTTGCCCGCAGCTCAATGCCCTGCAGGAGCATGACATAGTAGGGGTTTGTGAGATTAGAGCAAAAGACCACCAGGAGTTTCTCCCGGCGGCTCTCTTTGCGCACCTTTCGCTTTGGCAGGACATAGCCCAGTTCCTTGGCCGCCTCCTCCACCTTCCTCACGGTCTCCTTGGAAAAGGACACATTGTATTTCCGGTTCAGCACCATAGAGACAGTCGCCTGGGATACGCCCGCCGCCCGGGCAATGTCTGTAGAAGTCACTTTTTTCTTTCCCGCCATCGTCTATATCTCCGTTCTTCCTTCCAAAGCCCGCAGAAGAGTCACCTCATCGATATATTCCAGGTCGCCTCCCACAGGCACGCCGCTCGCGATGCGGCTCACCTTGATCCCCGCGGGCTTGATCAGCTTGCTGATGTACATAGCGGTTGTCTCCCCCTCCAGGCTGGAGTTGGTGGCTATGATCACCTCATCCACGTCTCCCCTCAGGCGCTCCATCAGCTCCTTGAGGCGGATATCTCCGGGTCCGATCCCCAGCATAGGGGAGATGGCCCCGTGGAGCACATGATAGACTCCGTTATACTTTCCTGTCTTCTCGTAGGCAGCCAGGTCCCTGGGCGTCTCCACCACCATGATGGTCCTGTGATCCCTGTCCGGATTGGCGCAGATGGGGCAAACCTCCTGGTCTGTCAGCGTGCAGCACTGAGCACAGTAGCGGACATTGTCCCTGGCCTCCACAATGGACTGGGCCAGCTCATGAACCTGCTCCTTTGGCATGCTGATGAGATGGAAAGCCAGCCTCTGGGCCGACTTTGGTCCGATCCCCGGCAGCCGGGAAAACTGCTCGATGAGCCGGCTTATCTGACTGCTGTAGTAATCCATACGTTTTTCACCGCCGCTTCTATCCTAGAACAGGCCCGGCATGCCGCCGCCCATTCCTCCGGTAAATTTGGACATGCCTGCCGCTGACTCCTGATCCACCTTCTCAAGGGCCTCGTTCACAGCCGCCACGATCATATCCTCAAGCATCTCCACATCATCGGGATCCACTGCCTCTTCATCCAGCTTCACCTTCAGCAGCTTCTTGGCTCCGGACACAGTGACCTCCACCGCTCCGCCTCCGGCTGTGGCGGAGAACTCCTTCGTCTCCATCTCCTTTGCCTGCTCTTCCATCTGGCGCTGCATCTTCTGCGCCTGCTTCATAAGATTTGCCATGTTTCCGGGCATTCCACCCGGAAATCCTCCACGTCTTGCCATGGTTTTCCTCCTTGCTCTTCTATCTTACTTTTTCATGTCTGTTCTTCTGTATCAATCTTCTATGGTGATATCCATGTGGATCAGCTTCTCTATATCCACAAAGCTGTCCTCGAAGCGTCTGCCCTCCTCAACCTGGCGGACATCCACCTCCATCTGCTTGCCCGTCTTCTCCGCGATCAGCCGCTCGATCTCTTCCCTGTGCTCCGGCCTGGCCACAAAGGCGGCGCTCACCTCGTCCTCCAGGACGATGAGGAGATGGTCGTTCTCCCCGGCGCTTAAGCGGGCCTTCTTCAGGTAGCCGCGCAGCATGGGGGAAGCCTCCTGGGCTATGGCCCGGAAGTCCGACGCCACCGCCTTCACATCCTCGCTGAGAGCCTTCGGAAGCTTCGGCGCGGGCGCGGGATCAGCCGCCTCCTCTCGCACTGCCCGGACTGTCTGGCCGGCCGGGGCGGCTACTCCTGTCTCCTCCAGCTTCTTCACCTCGTCCTCCAGCGCCCGTATCCTGGAAAGCAGGGCGTCCTGGCTTGTCTCCATCTGGGGCCGGCACAGCTTGATGAAGGTCACCTCCAGGAGCACTCTCTTCTGGGCCGCGTATTTCAGCTTTCCTGTCAGCTCTGAGAAAATGCGAATGTACCGGATCAGCTCATCGGTCCCGATCATCTGAGATTCCTCCTTGATCCTTGCCAGGTTCTCTGTGGACACATCCAGCACATCCTCCATCTCCTCGGAGCTCTGCACAAGGAGAAGGTTCCGCAGGTACCAGGTGAAATCCGCCGCCATCTGGGACAGCTCACGCCCCTGCATCACCAGCTCGTCCACAGTCTCGATGACCTTTTTCACATCCCGCTCCAGAAGCTCCCGCAGCAGGCGGCTGAACACGTCCGCGTCCACCGCCCCCAGGACCTCCAGCACATTGTCGTAGGTGAGCCGTTTGCCGATGTAAAAGGCCGTGCACTGGTCCAGAAGGCTCAGGGCATCCCTCATGGAACCGTCCGCCATTCTGGCGATATAGCGCACCGCCTTGTCCTCCACATCCAGGCCCTCCTTATCGATGAGCTCCCGCAGCCTGTCAGAGATGGTCTCTATGGAGATCCTCTTGAAATCATACCGCTGGCACCGGCTCAGGATGGTCACCGGTATCTTGTGGGCCTCTGTCGTGGCCAGGATGAAGACGACGTACTCCGGCGGCTCCTCCAGCGTCTTCAGAAGCGCGTTGAAGGCTCCGATGGACAGCATGTGCACCTCGTCGATGATATAGACCTTGAACCGGCCCTCCGTGGGGCGGTAGGCCACCTCCTCCCGGATCTCCCGGATGTTGTCCACACCGTTGTTGGAGGCTGCGTCGATCTCGATCACGTTCATGGAAGTGCCGGCCGCTATGGACCGGCACATGGCACACTCACCGCAGGGGCTTCCCTCCACCGGGTGCTGGCAGTTGACAGCCTTGGCGAAGATCTTCGCCACCGTCGTCTTTCCGGTTCCCCTTGTCCCGCAGAAGAGATAGGCATGTCCGATCCTGTCGGTCTGTATCTGGTTTTTTAATGTCGTTACGATCGCATCCTGCCCTTTAACGTCCTCAAACTCACCGGGGCGGAATTTCCGGTATAATGCCGTGTAGCTCATCTGCCGCACTCCTTTTCATCAGTTTCACTTCATTTGTCTCCAAAGCTGATACCTGTCATCCTGGCCTCCTGGATGATGCCCGCCTCCGGGTCCACGCATTTCAGCTTTCCTGCCACCTCTGCAAGCGGCACCTTTGTGATCTCGCCGCTCCTGATCGCCATCATGCATCCGAAGTCTCCCTCCAGGATGCGCTCCGCGGCCGCGGCCCCCAGCCTTGTAGCCAGCACTCTGTCGTAAGGACAGGGAGATCCGCCTCTCTGGGTGTGTCCCGGCACCGTGATCCTGACCTCCTGGTCCATCTTCTTCTGGATCTTCTCCGCAATCTCGTAAGCCACGGAGGGATAGTTTGCCTTCGCCTTCTTGGCCTTCAGCTCCTTCTTGGAGAGCTTTGCGTCATCCTTGGAAATAGCTCCCTCAGCCACGGCAATGATGGTAAAATGTTTGCCCTCGGCCGCTCTCCTTTTAATGGCATCCACCACCACCTTGATGTCGTAGGGGATCTCCGGGAGAAGGATGATGTCCGCTCCGCCGGCGATGCCTGCGTGGAGAGTCACCCAGCCCACCTTGTGTCCCATGACTTCCACGATGAACACACGGCTGTGGGAGGTAGCTGTGGTGTGGATCCTGTCGATGGTGTCCGTGGCAATGTCCACTGCGCTCTGAAAACCGAAGGTCATGTCCGTTCCCCAGAGGTCATTATCGATAGTCTTGGGAAGGGTGATGACATTCAGCCCCTCCTCCCTTAAAAGGTTGGCTGTCTTGTGGGTCCCGTTTCCTCCCAGGATCACAAGGCAGTCCAGGTTCAGCTTGTGGTAGGTGTGCTTCATGGCCTCCACCTTGTCCAGCCCGTTCTCATCCGGCACCCGCATCAGCTTAAAGGGCTGTCTTGAGGTTCCCAGGATGGTCCCTCCCCTTGTCAGTATCCCAGAGAAATCTCTGGATGTAAGCATCTGAAAATTCGAGTAGATCAGTCCTTTATAGCCATCCTTAAATCCGTAAATCTCCACGTCATCTCTCTTTGAGCAGACTCCCTTTACCACTCCGCGCATGGCGGCGTTCAGCGCCTGGCAGTCTCCTCCGCTGGTAAGCATCCCGATCCGCAACATAATCCGGTCGCTCCTTTCCTTCTTTGATATTTCTAATTCAGTATACCCTATTTTTGAAAACAGCACAAGAAAAACCACAGCCCCGCACCTCCCGCCCTTTACGTTCTTTCCAAAAGCGAGTATACTGTTAGCGGAGCGCCCTGCGCTTCCGGAAATTTAACAGAAAGCTGGTAACAAAGATATGGATAAACTGGACATCAAGCTCTGGTCTCTGGCCGCCAAAGGTGAGATCGTCCCGGACAGGTCTCTGCTGAAGACCCCGGCGCAGATCAGGGAGATCAGGAAGAGCGCCGACCTGAACACCGGCGTGCTGGATCATGTGGCCGCCCACATAAAGGCAGGCATGAGCACAGCCGAGATTGACAGACTGGTGTACGACTACACCGTCTCCCACGGAGGCATCCCCGCCCCTCTCAATTACGAAGGGTTTCCGAAAAGCGTGTGCACTTCCATCAACAATGTGATCTGCCACGGCATACCGGATGGGAACGAGATCCTCAGAGAGGGAGACATCATCAACGTGGATGTCTCTACTATATTAAATGGATATTTCTCCGACGCCTCCCGCATGTTCACCATCGGGGAGGTAAGCCCCCGGGCCGAGAAGCTGGTGCGGGTCACAAAGGAGTGCGTGGAACTTGGCCTTTCCGCCGCAAAGCCCTGGGGGCATCTGGGCGACATTGCCTGGGCCATCAACAGCCACGCCCGGGAGAACGGCTACTCTGTGGTGGAGGACATCGGCGGCCACGGCATCGGCCTGGAATTCCACGAGGAGCCCTTTGTCAGCTATGTCACGCCCAAGGGAAGCGAGATGGTCCTTGTCCCCGGCATGATGTTCACCATCGAACCCATGATCAACGAGGGGAGCCCGGACTTCTTCATCGACGAGGAGAACGGCTGGACTGTCTACACCATCGACGACGGTCTGTCCGCTCAGATTGAATACATGGTCCTCGTCACAGAGACAGGCGTGGAGGTTCTGACAAAATAAATATGGATCATAAAAAAAGACTGCATCCGAAAATGCAGTCTTTTTTGTGAGCTGTCTGCCTGTTCCTTTAAATATTTTTATCAAATTATCAGAATATCAAAGTTACCAGCTTGAAAATAAAGTTTGCGGCGACACCGGCGCACAGACCGCCGATGGTGTGGCTGACGATAGCCTTGCCTGTCATGTGGGGGCACTTCAGAGCGGACATCATTCCCACGTGGGTGCTTAAGTAGCCGCTCCAGCACATGCACATAGCCGTAAACACCGCAATGTCGTTCGCGTGGATAGTGCCTGCGGACGCCATATCCGGCACAAGGCCGATGGCCGCTCCCGCAGCTCCCAGGGCCGTGATGGGCACCGCCACCGCGGACGCGTCCGAGAAGCCGAACAGGGGCGTCAGGATAAAGTCAACCTTCTCACCCAGCCAGGGCAGAAGGGCCACGCCCTCGTAGGCGGCTCCGGTGTAGGTGCCGTCAGCGGACGGCCCGTTTGTCAGCATCATGACGATGGTACAGATGACAAGCACGCCGGGAATGATAGCCATGCCCACTTCCACGCCGTTCTTTCCTCCGTCCAGCAGGGATTCCAGAAGTCTCCCCCCCGCACGGCCGTTACGGATCTCCCGCCTGTTGAGAAGCTCGTCAATAGACTCTCCTTCGGCTGTCGGTATGCAGTATTCCGTTGTCCCAAATTCCTTTTTCGTGAAGACCATCATAATCCTCACGCTGATGACACTTCCGATGATTGCGCCAATGTTTCCCACAAGGGCAGCCATCCCTATCTTCTCTCCCGGAAGATTGATGCCCAGCATAAAGGTGGTGACGATCAGTCCCATTCCAAAGGCCGTGCCCAGGTTGGTCAGAGCCGGAAGCTGATACTTTTTGAAGTATTTCCGGAAGTTTGTGTCCTCTGCCAGACCCAGGATGGCCGGATTGTCAGAGAGATATGTAGTCATGACTCCGACAGAGGCCGCGCCCGGCAGATCATACAGAGGCTTCATAAGGGGTGTGATCGCCTTGTTGATCAGGGCGATCACGCCGAACTCAGAGAGCACTCCTGAGAGAGCGCCCGCCATGACCGCAATGGCCATGATGTTGAATACTGTCTCGATCAGAAGCGCGTAGGCTGTGTTCATCAGCGTCTGCAGCATGTTGGCTCCACCCATGACTGCTGCCAGTCCTCCGAAAATGGCAAGAAAGATCACAAGGAAGATAAACGCTTCTGCGCTGACTGCTTTTTTAAATCGTTTCTCCATACTTTTCCCCATTTCTTTGTCGATTTTTAGACAATTCAGCTCTGTACACCACTATACATTACTTGCCCCGCAGTTGCAATCATTTTTGTTTCTTTTATGCATTGTTCTTGCAGGTTGTGCTTTTTCGTCAAATCTCGTATCAAATATCACAAAATTTCTTGTATTTTTTTCAAAAAATTATGGAAAGTGTCGCCGGAGAATTATATAATATTGTATATCACAGTAAAAGGAGGAGGGCGCATATTATGAAACAGAACAATATGTTAGCCATGATTTTAGCCGGCGGCCGTGGTTCAAGGCTGCACGAGCTGACCAATAAGGTTGCCAAGCCTGCCGTTTCATATGGCGGTAAATACAAGATCATCGATTTCCCCATCAGCAATTGTGCCAACAGCGGCATTGATGTAGTCGGAGTCCTCACACAGTATGAGTCCATTCAGCTGAACAGCTATGTGGCAGCGGGACGCCGCTGGGGACTGGATGCGAGGGACAGCGGTGTGTACGTACTCCCGCCCCGTGAGAAAGCGGACGTGGATCTGAACGTCTACAGGGGAACCGCAGACGCCATCTCACAGAATATTGATTTTATAGACTCCTACTCTCCGGAGTACCTTCTCATCCTCTCCGGCGACCACATCTACAAGATGAACTACGCAAAGATGCTGGCCTACCACAAGGAGCATGACGCAGATGCCACCATCGCCGTCATCGAGGTTCCCATGAGAGAGGCGAGCCGCTTCGGCATCATGAACACGGACGAGGAGGGCCGCATCGTGGAATTCCAGGAGAAGCCGGCCGAGCCCAAGAGCAATCTGGCTTCCATGGGTATCTACATCTTCAACTGGAAGCTGCTCCGCAAGATGCTGACGGCCGACATGAAAGATCCGGACTCCAGCCATGACTTCGGCAAGGACATCATACCCGCCATGCTGAACGACGGCAAAAAGCTGGTGGCCTACAAGTTCAAGGGCTACTGGAAGGATGTGGGGACCATCGACTCCCTGTGGGAGGCAAACATGGACCTGCTGGACAAGAACAATGAGCTGGATCTCCACGATGCATCCTGGAAGATCTACACAGAGGATGCCACAGCTCTTCCCCAGTACATAGGACCGGACGCCGAGATCGACCAGGCCTTCATCACGCAGGGCTGCGTCATCGAGGGCTCCATCAAGAATTCCGTCCTGTTCACCGGCGCCAGAGTCGGCGCAGGCGCAAAGGTCATTGACAGTGTTCTCATGCCCGGCGCAGAGGTAGCCGAGGGGGCTGTTGTGCAGCGGGCACTTGTGGCGGACAATGTCAAGATTGGAAAAGAGGCTCAGGTCGGCAGCGCTGACAGCGAGCACATCGAGCTTGTCGCCAAACGTGTAAAGGGGGTTGAGTAATATGGCCAAAGCATTAGGTATTGTAAACTTTTCCGGAAACCACATCTGGGTGGAGGGGATGCAGGCTCACCGCCCCATCGGCGCCTTCTCCTTCCTGGGACGGTACCGCGTGATCGATTTCCCGATCTCAAACATGAGCAACAGCGGCATTGACCAGATCCAGGTATACATCCGCAGAAAGCCCCGTTCCCTGACAGAGCATCTGGGAACCGGACGTCACTATAACATTAACTCCAAGCGCGGCAGACTCCACATCCTGTTCTCAGAGACAGGTCTGGAGCACGATATCTACAACAATGATATCGCCGCCTTCATGGAAAATATGGAGTGCATCCGCACAGTAAACTGCGACTATGTGGTGATCGCGCCCAGCTACATGATCTACTCTCAGGATTTCAGCGAGCTGCTCCAGACCCACATTGACTCAGGGGCGGACATCACGCTTTTGTACCACTCCACAGACGACGCGAAGGAGCATTTCCTGAACTGCAATACAGTCAACCTGAACAAGCAGAAGGGCGTCCTCTCTCTGGAGATGAACCGCGGAACAGCAAAGAACCGCCATATCTTCATGGACACCTACGTGATGTCAAAGGATCTCTTCATCGACTTAGTTAATAAGGCCCACAAGACCTCCTCCATGTACAGCCTGGCGGATATCGTGAACGTGGCCTGCGATGAGCTGGATGTGAGGGGCGTCTCCCACAGAGGATACTTTGCCTCCATCACAGACTTCAAGAGCTACTATGACGCGAACATCTCCCTCATTGACTTCAAGACAGCTCTCAGCCTTTTTGACAATGAGTGGCCCATCTACACACGAACCAACGATTCCTGCCCGACTCAGTATTTCGAGGGCTCCAACGTAAAGAATTCCGTTGTCTCAAACGGCTGCCTCATCGAGGGAACCATCGAGAATTCTGTCATCGGACGTGGCTGTGTGATCAAGAAGGGCGCCGTTGTGAAAAACTGTGTCATCCTTCCCGACGTCACAGTGGACACAGACGTCCATCTGGAAAACATTGTGGCGGACAAGCACGCAAGGATCACTCATGTGAAAGAGATTGTGGCTGACCCCAATGAGCCGGGATACATCAAGAGAAACGATGTGATTTAAACCTTTACTGGCTACTTTATTTCACAAAAACTCACAACACAAAAATAAGCATATATTTGCGAATTTTGGATGTTATTAACAGACAATCTTCACAATATATGCTTATTTTTATACCTATACTATTTTATTGTTAAAAAAACATTTCATATAATCATTGTAAATAGAAATAAGTAGCACCAAGCCATGACCCCCATATAGAAAAACTAGCCTCTTCTTGCCCAGAAATATCATTATAGAAATCTGTCAGCCGTAAGCTTTGATCTTCTCCCGTATCTGTATCTATAATATTATAATATGCATAAAAATGCGTGTATTCGTCATTGCCTTCTACTTTCTCCAACTCTGCATGATAGCTTTTCCCTGCCTCAACCTTTCCTCCAATTCTACTTGGTGCAGTAAAGCTAAATGTAATATTTTTCCCATCCTCAGAAATTTCTTCTACAGTAAAAGTTCCATCCGAATAATCACCATCAAAATCTCTGCAAAACACTCCTGCCAATACATTTTCAGTTCTTATGACGATTTCTCTAGGGTCTTCCAAGTTATTACTTATTTGCCATCCATTATCGGTATCTACATATGTACAATCCAAAACTCCACTAATATTAGTTTCGAACAATCTATAACTGTCATCTATCTTTTTATAACTAATCTGGTGAATTCCAGTATCTGAATTATATATATCATCTACATATTCCATATCATTATTGTTTAAGAGGTTAGACATATCTTCCTCTGTCATCCCTTGTATCATATTATCAACCCAAAAAACAGGATAACTTGTGTTTTCTGCTTCTAACATCCATCCTCTATCATCATAATAATTATAAACAAGCGTCGTCTCTGCAGTCATTTCTGCATATTCGTCTTCTGCATAAATAGAAATATCTGCTGTCCATGTTTTCTCTGTTTCTTGCAATTGACTCCTTTGAATTTCAATTTCAGACGCATTTTCCAAAGTTTGAGAAGGAAATAATGTCTGTAAATCATCTAAAATTTTCTCCTCATCTGGCGTATTTTTCATACCATTACAACCGAAAAGCGAAAATGTGCTTATTCTGCAATCAGCGGGCTCAAACAGACGGTTTTGCGGAGCAAAACGGACGCGATGCGGAGCGAGCGGACTTAACCTGTAG
>NZ_SPGT01000039.1:0-16016 GCF_005845155.1 Clostridium sp. BSD2780061688st1 H5
GTAGGAGAAAGAAACCAATCCACAGTATCTTAAAATAGCATAGTCTAACCTGTAGAAAAGGTAAAGAATGACTATGATAATACTAATAGTAGGAGAAAGAATCATGAATTTTAACAATAAGCGGACAAGACGGATCATTGCGATCATTATTATGATTGTGATTGTAGCTATGGTGGCTACGTCCATCATACCCTCCATCATAATCTAAAGGGCAGGATGAAACGTAACCAGGAAGGATAGGCGGAAGGCAATGGCATCACGGAGAAGGAGCCTGAGGGAAACAAAGAGAATGACTGCGCGCAGGAAGAAGAGGGCGCGTCTTCTCATCATGGCAGGCGCAGGGCTGATACTGATCGCCCTGCTTGGTGTCTATATACATTTAAGAAATTATGTAAATAGAGTGGATGAGAATGTGATCTGCGACAATGTGTGGATCGGCGCCATGGATGTGTCCGGCATGACCGCGAAGGAGGCCAGCGCCGCTCTGGAGGAGCATATGGAGTCCGACGGCGCGGTGACTGTGACTTTGGAGGCTGACAATGGTTCCGCCCAGGCCGCTTTGAGTGAGCTGGGGCTGTCCGCCGAGGATGTGGATGAGCTGGCCCAGGAAGCGGTAGACTACGGCAAGACAGGAAGCGTATTTTCCCGCTATAGAAAGCAGAAAAATCTGGAAAAAGAAAAATATGTGATCCGGGAGAAATTCAGTCTGGATCAGGAGCAGACAGAGGCTGTCCTGAATGAACGGGCGGTGCCTCTTGTACAGGGCGCAGTGGACGCCTCCATCCAGAAGACCGCCACCTCCTTTGAGATCACTCCGGAGCAGGAAGGGAAGGCTTTGGATGTGGAGGCCACCATCGAGGCGGTCACAGACCACCTCAATGACCAGTGGGAGCACGATGATTTTGCCGTGGAGCTGCAGACAAAAAAGGAGAAGCCAAAGATCACGGAGGAGGATCTGTCCACCATACAGGATGAGCTGGGCAGCTTCTGGACTGACGCCGGGGGCGGAGAGAGATGGCAGAACCTGAAAAACGGTGTAGATAAGCTGAACGGGAAGATCCTGATGCCGGGCGAGACTCTGTCTGTGGGACAGACAACAGGGCCCTTCACGCCGGAGAACGGTTATGTGGAGGCCGGAGCCTACGAGAACGGCCAGGTGGTGTCCGATTACGGCGGCGGCATCTGCCAGGTCTCAACCACCCTCTACAACGCGGTTATTTACGCCGAGCTGGAGGTGGTGGAGCGGTCTCCCCACTCCATGACCGTGGCTTACGTGAAGCCCTCCAGGGACGCGGCGATAGCCGGAGATTATCTGGATTTCAAGTTCAGGAACAGCTATGACACGCCCATCTATATCTATGGGGAGATCAATGACAGCAACCAGCTCCGGTTTATCATTTACGGCAAGGAGACAAGGCCAAAGAACCGGACGGTGGAATACGAGAGCGAGACCATCAGCACAGAGCCCTACGGCACAGTATATAAGGAAAACACCGAGCTGGCGGCGGGAACTACAGAGGTGACAGGAAGCCCGCACGACGGCGTGGAGGCGCAGCTCTGGAAGATCGTGTACGAGGACGGCCAGGAGGTCAGCCGGGAGGTGTTTAACACCAGTCACTATGAAAAGTCGGACCAGGTGATCGAAGTGGGGACTGCGTCGGCCAGCGGGGGTGTGCTGACTGCCCTCCAGAGCGCCATTGCCTCCCAGGACGCAGACAAGGTCAATGCGGCAGTGAGCCAGGCTGCCTCGGCGGGAAGCGAGGAGCAGGCGCCGGATCAGACACAGGAGTAGGCGCAAAGAGAAGGACAAAGGAGAGCGGATTGTGACAGAGACAGCGATCATTTACGGGGAGCAAAGGGATCTGGGGCGGTACGCCCTGGCTCACTGCGTCAATGCCCTGGCGGCCCGGGGGGCGGAAGAGTTCGCCGCAAAGGCGGTGTTCCAGATACCGGCGGACCGGGAGAATACTTTTCTGTATGATTTAAAAAAGAAATGGAAGAAAATGGCAGATACCCTGCCATTTTTTCTGGAGATAAGGGAGACAGAGGGAGGGAAATGCCCGGCCATCTCCCTGCCCTGCGCCCTGGTGACGGCTGAGGGCAGACCGGGCTTTGCTTCCCCGGAGATCCAGGGAAAACCGGCTGCTCCTGAAAGCCGGGAGACTCCCGGGCGCCCGGAGCGCCTGGAGCAGCTGGACATCCTTGTGGCGGGCTATGCGGGCCTGGAGGGGATGCTGCGGATCAGCCAGGAGAAGAGAGAGGTCCTGGTCGGCAGGTTCGCCCCTTCTTTTCTGCGCCTTGTGGAGTCAGCGGAGGATCAGATTTTTGGCCTGGACATAGCCCGGGCGGTCAGAAGAGCCGGCATACCGGTGATCTGTCACGTGGGCCAGGGAGGAATTTTCAAGACTTTGTGGGAGCTGTCCGCCTGGACAGGCCGGGGCCTGGAGGCGGATCTGAAGAAGATCCCTGTCAGGCAGGAGACCATCGAGGTGTGCGAGCTTTTTCACATCAACCCCTACCAGCTCACATCGGCGGGCTGCTTTCTTTTGGCGGCAGCCGACGGTGAGGCGGCAGCGGAGAGGCTTGCCCGGCAGCAGGTGGAGGCCTGTGTCATAGGAAGGCTCAGAGGGGACAACGACAAGATCGTACAGAATGGGGAAGACGTCAGGTTTCTGGATCGTCCTGGGCTGGACGAGATCTGGAAGCTCTGGCAGCAGGAATAAGGAGGGTACGGATGCTGAACATTGTACTGCACGAGCCGGAGATACCGGCCAATACGGGAAATATAGGAAGGACATGCGTGGCCGCCGGGGCGCGGCTTCATCTCATTGAGCCTCTGGGCTTCCGGCTGGATGAAAAGAGCCTGAAGCGTGCGGGGATGGACTACTGGAAGGATCTGGATGTGACCACCTACATCGACTACCGGGATTTTCTGGAGAAAAATCCGGGAGCCAAGATCTACATGGCCACCACAAAGGCGCCCAGGGTCTACACGGATGTCCGCTACGAGCCGGACTGCTATATCATGTTCGGAAAGGAGAGCGCCGGCATACCGGAGGAGATTCTGGTGGAGCATCAGGACACCTGCGTGCGGATTCCCATGATGGGCCAGATCCGGTCTCTCAACCTGGGCAATTCCGTGGCCATCGTTCTCTATGAGGCTCTGCGGCAGAACGGATTTGCAGAGCTGAACAGGGAAGGGCATCTGCACCGCCTGTCCTGGGAAAAATAAAAAGACAGATCAGACATGCGCAGCCGCGCATGGCGTGAGAGTTCCGCAAGCGGGACTCTTTTTTATTTTCCTGGATTGCAGGAAACGGGCTGTATAAAATCAAAATCAGAGGGAGAAAGTAAAGGAATAGAGCGAAAAAATATGAGATACGCGAAAACAGAAATAATTGTAAGATTATAAAACAAATTGTATGATCATAAATGGTTTTAAAAGAAAAAATACAAAAAATAATAGACATGCCGCACAAATCATATTATAATTTGAACTACAAGATAGCAAAAAAAGGAAAAGAGAGGTGGTGAATAGATGGTAGAAGAGACCATTCAGACCATAAAGCAGGCCGAAAAAGAGGCCGGAGAGATCGTGGCGCAGGCGGATGCCCGCTGTGAGCAGATCCTTTCCCAGGCATCCGATGAGGCAAAGAAAATGCAGGAAAAGATCACGCAGGATGCAAAAACCGAGGCTGCGGCTGTCATGGACTCTGCTGCTGAGGAAGGGAAACAAATGGCGGAAAAGGCGGCTGCGGAGACGGAGGAGATGATCCGGGCTCTGCGAGAGGAAGCGGAAAAAGAGAAGGAGGCCGCCGTGTCAGATGTCATCGATCATCTGATCTGAGACGCTTCCTGGAAAATGAAAGAAAAGGAGGGATGTGTCTATGGCAGTACTGCAGATGCAGAGAGTCAGTATCTGCGCGCTGAAGAAGGACCGGAAGGCCATCCTTGAACGGCTCCAGTCCCTGGGACTTATGGAGGTCAGCCAGCTGGCGGAGGACGATGACGTCTTCCAGCGGATGGACACCACCAGCCCAAGGCTGAGCTTTGAGAAGAAGGCCCACACTGCGGATCAGGCCCTGGACGTGCTGGAGCAGTACGTTCCCCGGAAGAAGTCCCTGTTCGCCAGCCTTGAGGGGAAAAAGCTGGTGGATGAGAAGCGGTTCCGACAGGCGGCCGGAGACAGGGAAGAAATCATGGATGTGGCGGCGGATATCCTTCGGGACAGCAGACAGATCGCGGAGAAGAAGGCTGCCATCCTCAAGGACGAGAACCAGATTGAGAGCCTGAGCCCCTGGCTGGCTCTGGGCGTGCCCATGAACTTTGAGGGGACAGAGCACACAGCCATGCTGATAGGCACTATGGCCGCCGGCACCACACTGGAGGACGTGTACGCGGTCCTGGCAGAGCAGCTCCCCCAGACAGAGGAGCTGGATGTGGAGATCGTCTCCTCCGGGACGGAGGGCGTGTACCTGGCTGTGCTCTGCATGAGAGAGAACGCGGAGGCAGTGGAGGAAGCGCTCCGCCAGGGAGGATTTGCAAGGCCCTCTCAGATTGTACCGGAGGATCCGGCGGTCCGGACAGAGGAGCTGAAAGCAGATATTGGAAAGCTGAACAGGGAAATAGAAGAGAAGGAAGAGGAGATAAAGGCCCGTGCCGAAAGGCGGGAGGAGCTGGAGTACATTTCAGATTACTACCGCATCCGGGCGGAGAAATACCAGGTGCTGGGAACACTGCCCCAGTCAGGGCGCACCTTTCTCATCAGCGGGTACGTGCCGGCAAAGGCGGTGCCTGCCCTGCGGAAGGCGATAGAAGAGAAATACGACTGCGTCATGGATGTGGAGGAGCCGGGGGAGGACGAGGAGCCGCCCACCATCCTGCACAACAACGCCTTCTCCTCCAGTGTGGAGGGAGTGCTGGAGTCCTACGGGCTGCCCCATAAGGGGGAGTTTGACCCAACCACTATCATGTCGTTTTTTTATGTGTTCTTCTTCGGAATGATGCTCTCCGACGCAGCCTACGGCGCTATCGTGGCCATCGTGTGCTTTGTGGTGCTCAGGAAATTCCCCAGAATGAGCGCGGGGATGCACAAATCGCTGAAGCTGTTCATGTTCTGCGGCATCTCTACTATCGTGTGGGGCGTTCTGTTCGGAGGCTATTTCGGGGACGTGGTGGACGTGGTTTCCAGCGTGTTTTTCGGCAAAGAGGTGAGCATACCGCCGCTGTGGTTCGCGCCGCTTAACGACCCCATGAAGCTGTTGGTCTACTCCATGCTGTTTGGGACGATCCACCTGTTTGTGGGACTTGGGATCAAGGGCTACATGGAGCTTAAGGACAAACAGTATCTGGACTTTTTCTGCGACGTGGTGCTCTGGTACGTATTTCTGATGGGGCTTATCCTGATGCTGCTTCCGTCGGAGATCTTCCGCTCCATCTCGCAGATGGACATCGTCTTCCCGCCGGCCCTTAACACGCTGGCAAAGGTGCTGGCTGTCGCGGGGGCTGTGGGACTTCTCCTGATGTCAGGACGGGCCAACAAAAACCCGGTGCTCAGGCTGGCCCTGGGAGCCTACGACATTTACAACATCACCGGCTGGCTCAGCGACGTTTTGTCCTACTCCCGGCTTCTGGCTCTGGGACTGGCTACAGGCGTCATCGCCTCCGTTGTCAACATGATGGGGAGCATGCTGGGAAAGAGCGTTTTCGGAGTGCTGGTGTTCATCGCTGTATTCATCGTGGGACACGCCATGAACATGGCCATCAACCTGCTGGGAGCATACGTACACACGAACCGTCTCCAGTTTGTGGAGTTTTTCGGAAAGTTTTATGAAGGGGGAGGGAAGCCCTTTGAACCCTTTGAGAATGATACAAAATATGTAGATATTAAGGAGGAAACGATATCATGAGTATATGGGAGAATTTAGGACTGGTATATGGACTTCTCGGAGCGGCAGTGGCCGTGTTTCTCGCAGGCGCGGGATCAGCTCTCGGCGTCGGCATCGCAGGACAGGCGGCGGCAGGGGTCGTGACAGAGGACCCCAGCAAATTTGCCAAGGTTCTGGTACTCCAGCTTCTGCCCGGTACACAGGGAATTTACGGACTGCTGGTAGGCTTTGTCACACTTTCCAAGATCGGCCTTCTGGGCGGCGGCGGACTGGAGCTGGATCCCCAGACAGGGCTTCTCATCCTGGCGGCCTGCCTGCCGGTAGGCATCGTGGGACTGATCTCAGGAAAATCCCAGGGGGAGGCTGCCGCGGCGTCCATTGGCATCGTTGCGAAAAAACCGGAGCAGTTCGGTAAGGCCATGCTGTTCCCGGCCATGGTTGAGACCTACGCGATCCTTTCTCTTCTGATTTCCGTCATCGCCGTGACCATGATCCAGGTATAGGAACGCAGACAGGTGACAGGGAAAAATCAGAAAAAGGAGTGCGAAGGCTATGACTGGATTAGAGAAAATGAAAAGCCGTATCCTGGAAGAAGCCCGGTCCTCCGCTGAGGTGAAGATACAGGATGCGAACAGACAGGCCCGGGAGCTTCTGGACGAGAGGAAGAGGCAGGCGGAGGGATCTGCCGCGGCCATCCTCGAAAAGGCCCGGGCAGATGCGGAGGGCCTGAAGGAGAAGGCGCTGTCGGCATCGGATCTGGAGAGGCGAACCAGGCTTCTTGGCGCCAGGCAGGAGATGATAGCGGAGGTGCTAAAGGAGGCTTACCGGAAAATAAAGGACATGGATACGGCAGCGTATTTTGAGTTGATAGAGAGGCTGCTGGATCATTACGTACTCCCCCAGGTGGGAGAGATCCATTTTTCACCTGCGGACGCACAGCGCATGCCGGACGGATTTGAGGAAAAGATACAGAAGGCGGCCGAGGCAAAGGGAGGCTCCCTTTCTCTGGCAGAGGGGGATCCTCTTGTACCCGACGGGTTCGTGCTGGTGTACGGCGGGATCGAAGAGAACTGTACCTTTAAAGCCATCTTTGAGACAAGGCGGGATGAGATGAGCGACCGGGTTCAGAAGAGATTGTTTTCCCGGGACAGGGCGTGAGGAGGAACCTAGATGAGTGAAAAGTATACCTACGCGGTTGCCCGCATAAGAGCCCTTGAGGTCTCTCTCTTCTCCAACGCGGTCATCGACCAGCTCATCGCCTGCCAGAGCTATGAGCAGTGCCTGCAGTTCCTGGCGGAGCGGGGCTGGGGTGACACAGACACCTCCGGGGACGCAGAGACGATGCTGAAGCGGGAGGAGGAGAAGATCTGGCAGACCGTGGGTGAGCTGTCCATTGACAGGAAAAAGTTCGACGTTCTCTTCTGCCAGAAGCTGTTCCACAATCTGAAGGCAGCAGTCAAGGCGGCCTGTACAGAGGAGCCTCCCGGAGACATTTTCTACGAGGACACGGCAGTTTCCGGTCAGGAGATGCTGGAGATCATACATGAGAAGGATTTCGGGCGGCTTCCCGCAAATATGAGCCAGGCGGCCCGGCAGGCCTGTGAGGCGCTGCTTCACGCGGGGGACGGACAGCTCTGCGACATCATCATAGACAGGGCGGCCCTGGACGCCATTTACAAGGCGGGAATGGAGTCGGAGGACGAGATCATCCGGGACTATGCCAGATCCGTGGTGGCGGTGGCGGACATCAAGATCGCCGTGCGGGCGCAGAAAACCGCAAAATCCATAGAATTTATGAAGCAGGCCATGGCGGAGTGCGGAAGCCTCAGCGTGGACCAGCTTGCAAAGGCGGCCCTCTCGGGACCGGAGGCCATACGGGACTATCTCCTTGGCACCGAGTACGCGGGAGGGGCACAGGCTCTCGCAGAGTCCATGTCCGCCTTTGAGCGCTGGTGTGACAACCGCATCATCCAGACCATCAGCCCGCAGAAATATAAAGCATTTACCATAGGCCCGGTGGTGGCGTATGTACTTGCAAGACAAAACGAGATCAAGACAGTGCGGATCATCCTCTCCGGCAAGCGAAGTCAGCTGCCGGAACAGGCAATCCGGGAAAGGGTAAGGGAAATGTATGTATAAGATAGCAGTGATGGGCGATTATGACAGCATTTACGGCTTTGCTGCCCTGGGACTTGACACATTTCCCGTCACATTCCAGGAGGCAGGGGAGAGGCTCCACCAGCTTGCCGCAGAGGGGTATGGGATCATCTATATCACGGAGAAGCTGGCGGCCCAGCTGAAGCACGACATAGCCCGGTACGAGGGGCAGATCATCCCGGCGGTCATAGAGATCCCGGGGGTGTCCGGAAATACGGGCAGCGGTGTCAGAGGAGTGAAGAAATCGGTGGAACAGGCCGTTGGGTCCGATATCCTGTTCAGTAACTAAGAAAGTTGAGGTGATACGTCCATTATGAGTACAGGTACGATCAAAAAAGTAGCGGGACCGCTGGTCATTGCGTCCGGAATGAGGGATGCCAACATGTCCGACGTGGTGCGCGTCAGCAGGCAGCGCCTGATAGGCGAGATCATAGAGATGCACGGAGACGAGGCGTCCATCCAGGTGTACGAGGAGACATCCGGACTGGGACCCGGCGAGCCGGTGGAGTCCACGGGGGCTCCCATGTCGGTGGAGCTTGGGCCCGGGCTCATCTCCAGCATTTATGACGGCATCCAGCGCCCTCTTGACGAGATCATGAAGATCTCAGGAAACAACCTGCAAAGAGGCGTGGAGGTGGCGGCTCTGAACAGAGAGAAAAAATGGGACTTTGTCCCCGTGGCCAGGGCCGGAGACGAGGTGGAGGCCGGAGATGTACTGGGCACCGTGCAGGAGACACAGGTGGTGCAGCAGAAGATCATGGTTCCCTATGGGATAAAAGGAACCGTGAAGGAGATCCGCGCAGGAGAATTCACGGTGGAGGAGACAGTGGCGGTTATTGCCACCGAGGACGGGTACAAGGAGCTGACCATGGTGCAGAAGTGGCCCGTGAGACGGGGACGGCCCTATGTGAAAAAGCTGCCCCTGGATGTGCCTCTTGTGACAGGCCAGAGGGTCATTGACACCTTCTTCCCCATCGCCAGGGGCGGTGTGGCGGCTGTGCCGGGACCCTTCGGAAGCGGCAAGACCGTGATCCAGCACCAGCTGGCAAAATGGGCCGAGGCGGATATCGTGGTCTATATCGGATGCGGTGAGCGGGGCAATGAGATGACGGACGTTCTGAATGAATTCCCGGAGCTGAAGGATCCCAAGACAGGACGCTCCCTGATGGAGAGGACGGTTCTTATCGCCAACACCTCGGATATGCCCTTCGCAGCCCGTGAGGCGTCTATTTATACAGGAATTACGATTGCGGAGTATTTCCGCGACATGGGATACTCAGTGGCCCTGATGGCGGACTCCACATCCCGGTGGGCGGAGGCTCTCCGTGAGATGTCGGGGCGTCTGGAGGAGATGCCCGGCGAGGAGGGATACCCGGCTTACCTGGGCTCCCGTCTGGCGGAGTTCTACGAGAGGGCAGGCCATGTAGTCTCCCTCGGAAAAGAGGGAAGAGAGGGCTCCCTGTCTGTGATCGGAGCCGTGTCTCCCCCGGGAGGCGACACCTCGGAGCCTGTGTCCCAGGCAACCCTGCGTATCGTGAAGGTGTTCTGGGGACTGGACTCCAATCTGGCCTACAAGCGACATTTCCCGGCCATCAACTGGCTTACCAGCTACTCCCTCTATCTGGACAACGTGAGCGGCTGGTTCAATGAGAAGGTGGCTCCTGACTGGATGGAGGACCGCCAGAAGATGATGAGCCTTCTGCAGGACGAGGCGGAGCTGGAGGAGATCGTGCAGATGGTAGGCATGGACGCCCTGTCTCCGGCTGACCGGCTGAAGATGGAGGCTGCCAGGTCTATCCGCGAGGACTTTCTGCACCAAAACTCCTTCCACGACGTGGACACCTACACGCCTCTGCGGAAGCAGTACCTGATGATGAACCTGGTGCTGGCCTTCTACGAGAAGTCTATGGACGCTCTGAACAAGGGGGCTTCCATGAACGCTCTCCTGACGATGGCAGTGCGTGAGAAGATCGGACGCTACAAATACACAGTGACAGACCAGATCGAGTCTGAGTATGAGAGTATTATGAGCGAGCTCGACGCGGAGATCGCGGATACATTCGGGAAGGAGGACTTCTAATTATGCCAAAAGAATACAGAACCATACAGGAAGTTGCCGGCCCGCTGATGATGGTAAAAGGCGTGGAGGGAGTCACCTACGACGAGCTCGGCGAGATTGAACTGATGAGCGGCGAGAAGCGCCGCTGCAAGGTGCTGGAGGTGGACGGCGACAAGGTGGTCGTACAGCTCTATGAAAATGCCGCCGGCATCAACTTAAGCAACAGTAAGGTGCGCTTCCTTGGAAGGAGCCTGGAGCTGGGCGTGTCCGGGGATATGCTGGGCCGCGTGTTTGACGGCCTAGGGCGCCCCGCGGATGGAGGCCCGGAAATCCTTCCGGAGGAGAGGAGGGACATCAACGGTCTGCCTATGAACCCGGCAGCCAGAGTCTACCCCTCCGAGTTTATCCAGACAGGTATCTCGGCCATCGACGGACTGAACACCCTTGTCCGGGGGCAGAAGCTGCCTATCTTCTCCTGCTCCGGCCTGCCCCACTCTCAGCTGGCGGCACAGATCGCAAGGCAGGCAAAGGTGCGGGGAACCGACGAGAAATTCGCCGTTGTATTCGCAGCCATGGGCATCACCTTTGAGGAGTCCAATTTCTTCGTGGAGTCTTTCAAGGAGACGGGAGCCATCGACAGGACGGTGCTCTTTATCAATCTGGCCAATGACCCGGCCGTGGAGCGTATCTCCACGCCCCGTATGGCCCTGACGGCGGCAGAGTACCTTGCCTTTGAAAAAGACATGCATGTCCTTGTCATTCTGACGGACATCACAAACTATGCGGACGCTCTCCGTGAGATCTCCGCAGCCAAGAAGGAAGTCCCGGGACGCCGCGGCTATCCCGGATATATGTATACGGACCTGGCGCAGATGTATGAGCGCGCGGGGCGGCAGAGAGGGAAGAAGGGAAGCATCACCATGATCCCCATTCTGACCATGCCGGAGGACGACAAGACTCATCCCATCCCGGACCTGACCGGATACATCACAGAGGGGCAGGTCATCCTGAGCCGTGACCTCTACCGCAAGGGCATCCAGCCCCCCATCGACGTGCTGCCGTCCCTGTCCCGTCTGAAGGATAAGGGGATCGGCGAGGGCAAGACCAGGGCGGACCACTCCAACACTATGAACCAGCTCTTCGCGGCCTACTCAAGAGGAAAGGACGCCAAGGAGCTGATGACCATCCTGGGCGAGGCGGCCCTGACAGAGATCGATCTGATCTACGCAAAATTTGCCGACGAGTTCGAGAAGCAGTACGTGTCCCAGGGCTACCACACGGACCGGTCCATCGAGGAGACGCTGGAGATCGGCTGGAAGCTTCTGTCCATCCTGCCCAGGTCCGAGCTGAAACGTATCGACGACAAGTATCTGGATCTGTACTATGGGAAACAGTAAGCCGTGCGCAGATTGGTGGAAATAGCCGCGCAGGCTTGCCTGCGGACGGATATTTCCGAAAATCTGCATAGGGCGTGCGCAGACAGTAAGGAGGAAAGCATATGGCATCTACACAGATCACTCCTACCCGCATGGAGCTTACAAAAACGAAAAAGAAACTTGTCACAGCTCGGAGGGGGCACAAGCTCCTCAAGGATAAGCGTGATGAGCTGATGCGGCAGTTCCTGGATCTTGCCAGGGAGAACATGGCCCTCCGCCAGAAGGTGGAGGCTGGGATACTGGCTGCCAACAAGAATTTTGTCATCGCCAGAGCGGGCATGGACGAGGCCACGCTCCACACGGCGCTGATGGCGCCGAAGCAGCAGGTGAGCCTGGAGGTGGGAAAGAAGAATGTCATGAGCGTCAACATTCCGGTGTTTGACACAAAGACCCGGACAGCAGACGCCAACGATATCTACTCCTACGGCTTTGCCTTTACATCCAGCGACCTGGACGGAGCGGTGAAATCTCTTGCGGACATCCTGCCGGATATGCTCCGGCTTGCGGAGGTGGAGAAGGCCTGCCAGCTGATGGCTGCCGAGATTGAGAAGACCCGACGCCGTGTAAACGCGCTGGAGCATGTGATCATCCCTCAGGCGCAGGAGACCATCAAATATATCACCATGAAGCTGGATGAGAACGAGAGAAGCTCCCAGATCCGGCTCATGAAGGTAAAGGATATGATGCTTGAGGAGGCCCATCACTACAGCGAGCGGGCATAGGAATATATAATGACATAAAGTGTTGACAGAGAAGCAAAAGAGAGATAATATAAGAATATAGCGAAAGCTATTATGATTTAAAAAGTGTTCCATAGGAAAAACTCCCCGGAAGTGTCGGTTCCGGGGAGTTTTTATGTAGTTGGGCTAGTTGTCTGGTTTGTTTCGGTCTAACCACTTGCTGATGAGATGGATGATCAGACCAGCCGTGACCGAACACACTATATTTAAAAAGTGCTCCATAGGATCACCTCCTTTCTGTCGGAGGTTCCGGACAACATAATAAGTATACGATAAAAGCGACATAAACGAAATGAAAAGTATTGACAGAAACAAAAAAGGGATATATTATAAGGATATAGCGAGAGCTATAAAGGTTTAAAAATAGTCCACAGAGAAAACTCCCCGGAAATTGGCCTTCCGGGGAGTTTTTATGTAGCTGGGCTAGTTGTCTGGTTTGTTTCGGTCTAACCACTTGCTGATGAGATGTACGATCAGACCAGCCATGACCGAAAGGATTAGGTTTGTAAAATAATCCACAGATACCACCTCCTCTCTGTCGGAGGTCCCGGACAACATAATTACAATAGCATAAATGACATAATAAAACAATATATGTAAATAAAATGTAACAAAATAAGAAGGCTCGCATATGCTGTACGTAGAAAGAACTTTTCAGCTGGGAGTGTGTTGCGCATGGAACGGAAGCTACCTTACTATATGGCCTATCCGACACCCCTCTTATATGACGATGAGCGGATAGAGAGACGGGATCTGGATTATATGAAGAGCATGTATCCTGACACGGCGAAGCGGGCGCTGCCCTATGTGGAGGACGAATGTGACCGCATGGAATACGAGGGCAGCATGCTCTACGATGAGTACCCGGATAAGTTGCAGCTCGGCCTGATGTGCAGGCGGATATACGAGAAGATGGAGAAAGAAGAGGAGGAGCCGGGTGAGTGGCTGCGGGATCTGATCCAGGTCATGCTGTACCAGGAGGTCTGCAAGAGGCGCTGCGACCACAGAAAGTACAAACGGAAATTTTATTGACAGCCAGAGAGGACAGGAGAGCATCAGAGACGCTGAGTCTGTGAGCCCTCCTGTTTTTTTGATCTGGAAGCGTGTGCAAAAGCCAGGGGCGGCGGTGACCGGGGGCCCTCCGGCGGCATATAATAACCATATAGCGCAGAGACAGACGAACCGTGGACAAATGCGCCGAAAGCGTGCTATAATGTGCGAAAAGAAATGTGGAACCGCAGTGCGGGGGAGACGCACTGGATAAGGGGAGACGTACAAAGAGAGAAGGAGAGGAGTATGGATAATATTATTTTCATCGGAATGCCGGCGGCCGGGAAGAGCACCATAGGAGTTGTGGCGGCGAAGAGGCTGGGCTACAGCTTTCTGGACGTGGATCTTCTCATACAGGAGAAGGAGAAGAAGCTCCTGCATGAGATCATTGAGGAGCGCGGAACGGAAGGGTTCCTGGAGGTGGAGGATCGGATCAACGCCCAGGTGGAGGCGGAGCACTGCATCATCTCGCCGGGCGGGAGCGTGGTCTACTGCAAAAACGCCATGGAGCACTACAAGAGGATCGGAAAAGTGGTGTACCTTCAGGTGTCCTATGAGACCATTAAAGACAGGATCGGGGATCCCCATGAGAGAGGAGTTGCCCTGCGGGACGGCCAGACGCTCCGGGAGCTGTACGAGGAGCGCAGAGTCCTGTTTGAAAAGTATGCGGATATTACAATTTGCGAAGATGGGTTGACATTGGAAGAAACTATTGGTAAAGTTTTAAACGTTTTAGAAAAATAATACAGGCCATACACATCCATTATATGGTAAAATGTTACAGAAATTTTACGCACTTGTAAAAAATGTTTTACAAGCACACTATATGTGATATAATGGTGAAGGCGGATTTTGCGTTGAAACAAGGAAAATGTCCCGGATAAGGATATGACTCCCATGAATTTTGGCGCGGGATCAAGAAATAATAAGAGTATAATCAGATTAGAAGATCTGGACATATATAGCTGGAATACGGAAACATCAGAAAAATTAGGAAATATCAAGAAAATCGGGCTTCGCCGGCGAGGGCGGAGAATGAGAGTATGATCGAGGTGCAGTATGGAACAATATATTATTAAAGGCGGCAATCCGCTTGTCGGTGAAGTGGAGATAGGCGGAGCAAAGAATGCGGCTCTTGCTATTCTTGCGGCTGCAATTATGAGCGATGAAACTGTAATGATCGATAATCTTCCGGATGTAAATGACATCAATGTACTTCTGGACGCCATTGCGGGGATCGGCGCGATGGTGCACAGAGTGGACCGGCACACAGTGAAGATCAACGGAAAAGGCGTGACAAGCGTTGATATCGAGTACGACTATATCAAGAAGATCCGGGCGTCCTACTATCTGCTGGGAGCTCTGCTCGGGAAATACAGGCATGCTGAGGTAGCCCTCCCCGGAGGCTGCAATATCGGCAGCCGTCCCATTGACCAGCATCTCAAGGGCTTCAGGGCTCTGGGAGCGGACGTGGAGATCGAGCACGGCAAGATCATTGCCGAGGCATCAAGGCTGGTAGGAAAGCACATCTATTTTGACGTGGTCAGCGTGGGAGCCACCATTAACGTGATGATGGCGGCAGCCATGGCAGAGGGACTGACGATCCTGGAGAACGTGGCCAAGGAGCCCCACGTTGTGGATGTGGCCAACTTCCTCAACAGCATGGGAGCTAACATCAGGGGAGCCGGGACAGACGTCATCAGGATCAGAGGCGTTCAGAGACTGCACCGGACAGAGTACTCTGTCATTCCGGACCAGATTGAGGCGGGGACATTTATGTTCGCGGCAGCGGCTACCCAGGGAGACGTGACGGTGATGAACGTAATTCCCAAGCATCTGGAGGCCACCACGGCCAAACTGCTGGAGATAGGATGCGAGGTGGAGGAGTTTGACGACGCCGTGCGGGTAGTCTCCAAGGGCAGACTGAAATGTACCCATGTGAAGACCCTTCCCTATCCGGGATTCCCAACAGATATGCAGCCCCAGATCGGCGTGACCCTGGCTCTGTGCGAGGGGACAAGTATCATCACGGAGAGCATTTTTGAGAACAGGTTTAAATACCTGGATGAGCTGGCACGGATGGGAGCCAATGTGAAGATCGAGGGCAATTCCGCCACCATCGAGGGCGTGGAGAAATTCTCCGGCGCCAGGGTGAGCGCACCGGACCTGAGAGCGGGGGCAGCCCTGTGCATCGCGGGACTGGCCGCAGAAGGGATTACCATTGTGGACGACATCGTCTACATTCAGAGAGGCTACGAGCGCTTTGAGGAGAAGCTGCGGAGCCTGGGCGCAGTCATTGAGAAGGTGTCCACGGAGAAGGAGATCCGAAAGTTCATGCTGAAGGTCAGCTAAAAAGTGCTTGACTTCTGACGGAAAAGAATGTAAAGTAGCTATTGTATCTTACGGGATATAAAAACAGTAAATAAAGAAAATTTCTCTTATTCAGAGCAGTGGAGGTACAAAGGACCTGTGAAGCTGCGGCAACCCCGGCGACGGAAGGTGCCAACCTGAGCGAGCGATCGAACAATAAGAGGATTTGTTGGGTGTATAACAGTCCGCTTATTCCTGATAAGCGGACTTCTTTTTTGCCCTATGCGCAGGATATGAACAGCAATTTGGTGATATGTCAAGAGGTGATAAAAAAAGATTTCAATGAAAACAGATAAAAAAGGGTACAACAAATAGG